>JAHQVY010000154.1 GCA_019634095.1 Cellvibrionaceae bacterium | reverse complement strand
CACTTTGCAAACGAGATTGCAATTGTTGCTCACTGAAGCCGGCTTTTAAATCACGCGCTAGCTGGGCATCGACGAATTTGAGGATCGCTGCAGCCGCAGTGTTTGGGCCCGAAGCCTGCTTGCCAATGGCTTGATACTTTTCCACACTCGTCGCAGCGACACGTTGCTGCTCGCCGCCTTCACGGTAGCTCAGCTCAACATAGCTGCTCACCTCTATTCCTACAGAATCACTGCTCTGGCGCAGGCTGATTTGGCGGGTTTCCCCGTTCTGAGTTTGGCTAAGCTGCTGATCCGAATACGTCGATGCGCCGCTCGAGTGGTTCGAGTGCTGAAAAACATTGAGTTGCGTATGTATAGACACCATGGCTTGGCTCCAAGTGCAAAAAAAGATTCGCTAATCAGAAACATAGAACGGATGATCACTGTGAATTTCTACCTGTAAACCAGGGGGGTAATACTCTGCGTTCATATCGATTAGTACTTGCACTATCGACCGGAGTTACCAGCAGCTTAAGAACGTTTCGCTCTATCAAGCTGCGGCAGTAAATAGCCAACTTAAGCAGTTCGATCCTTGTGCAGCCAGTGCGCTGCTCGAAGCTCCGGCCTTAGAAAGATAAATGCGATCAACTAACCAAACTTAGTCGTGCAACTTGCTTTTACAAATAAGCTGTAACATAGTGCGAATAGTGCTCTTCAAACGATTCTTTCATAAAAACACGCTTAACAACTAAATTGTTGCTAATCTACTTAGGGGGGATCCTAGTTCATACCCCTTGAGAGTCAGCGGAAAGAACCAACAAACTGTGATAAACAACAAGAAAACACGCCTTTTGACAAGCTCGAATCAAGACAAGGCATGAATTTTAGTTTAGGCTCAGCTGGTAGTGCCTCACCCTTACTTTTGCTCACTTTAATACTTATTGATATGCAAGATGGTTTCTGATTGCAAACTAAACGATGCCATTTAAAAACTACGCGGCGGTCACGGATGTGGGCCGACAGAGAAATAACAACGAAGACACGTTCCTGGCAAAGCCTCTCGCGGGGTTGTGGCTCGTTGCAGACGGAATGGGCGGCCATGCCGCCGGCGAGATTGCAAGTGGTATTGTAGCCAAAACCATTGAAGCCGAAATTAACAATGGTCATCCGTTGAGTAAATCTGTACAAATGGCTCATTATGCTGTGCTGGATGCGGCAGCCTCTGGCGTGGGTGGACAGGGCATGGGCTCAACCGTGGTTGCGCTCAACTCCCAGAAAACCGAATACGAGATTGCCTGGGTTGGCGATAGCCGAGCCTACCTCTGGAATACCGAGCAACATGACAACGCTTTCGAGCTCTTGCAGCTCACCTCCGATCATTCTTACGTGCAAATGCTCTATGAAAGCGGAGCGATTAACGCCGACGAGTTGCACGATCACCCGGAAAAAAACATTATTACCCAGTGCCTGGGTTCCCTCGATCTCGACGACGTTCGTGTAGACACGATGCGTGGACGCTGGCAACCCCATCAATGGATTCTGCTTTGCAGCGATGGCTTGAATGATACCATCACCGATGAGGAGATTGCCGCGACGCTAAGGGAAGCGGGAGCCAATATTCAGCAGGCCTGCTCAGATCTCGTGCAAAGGGCACTCGATGGCGGTGGTCGCGACAACATCACCCTGATTGTTATCTCTCGCCCCAACAAGTGGGTTTCCCTGGCCGTTGATGTGCACAAAAAAGTCATGTCTCGAATCCGCCGTGCAACGCCCGGTCTCGACCTGCATACACCGCGCAAATCTGAAACCTAAAACAACTGCGCAAGCTCGGGAATTTGTGTTATAACGGCGCCACTGAAACCACCATCATTTGCACTCCATTGTTTTTTTACTGGCTTACTGACAAATTCGGCCCACAGCGCTGCGCACAACCTTGGCTGCACAAAGTGTCATCGGGTAGCAGATGTTGCACACATTAAACCGCGCGCCGAGACCTGTGTTTTGAATCGCCAAGTCTTGTTAAAAACGCTCGTTGCCGGCAGTTTGTTACTTGGCTTAGTGCTCTGGGTTCACCTCGAGTACGGCTGGAGCGACACACTGGCAAAATGGTCCGCGGTGTCGCAACCTATACTGTTACTCGGTATTGTCTTCACGCTGAGTAGTCATTTTTTGCGCGCACTGCGCGTGCACTTCGGCTATCAACAGCAGTTGCCAATACCGTTCGCCCCGGTGCTTGGGGTCAGTTTGGTGCATAACACACTCAGCTTTCTGCTCCCTATGCGCCTGGGTGAATTGGCATTACCCATTCTCAGCAAAAAACAACTGGCGATCGACTTGCGTTACAGCACTGCCACCCTTCTATTGCTGCGTCTATTCGATCTGCACGTTATCACGTCCTTGCTAATGATGTTTGCCGGAAAGCTCTGGCTGTCGCCATCGGGGCTGCTGATTATCAGCATCACATTGCTAACCAGCCTTCCTCTAGCAGTTATGGCGATTCAATTTTGCGCGAAACGCCACCCAAAATTACAGTTTATCGCCCCTTTAGTGGAGCGAACTCGGGTTTGCGCTACCCTCTATCTGCTTACCGCACTAATCTGGGGTATTAAACTCTTCAGTTTTGCCCTGTTGGCCTCGCTATTAGGTGGATTAGCCATTGACCACGCTTGGTTAGCGACTATCATAGCCGACGCCAGCGCCCTCTCACCAATCACTGGTTTTGCCAATGCCGGTACTTTTGAAGCTGCTTTTGCATTGCCATTAATACCATTGGGCTACGATGCCGGACAACTGATACAGGTCGCTGTTAACCTCCATATTTTTATTTTCGTGGTTAACATGCTCGCCGGTATTTCTGGCTTGTTATTTTTGCGAAAAAAATCGCCAACCAAACAGTAGTGGGAAACTCGCTTTCATGTCATTACCTAGCATTACCATCGTCGTTCCGGTGTATAACGAACAGGACAACATACCACCACTATTTTCTGCGATACAAAACGCCATGACCCAGTACGCAGGAGAATGGAGAGCTATTATCGTCAACGATGGCAGCCGCGACCATAGTGCTCGACGGCTCAATGACTGCGTCGAAGAATTCGGCAACCATTTTCGGCACATTGAACTGCAGCGAAATTTTGGCCAAACCGCTGCAATGCAAGCAGGTATAGATGAAACCGATACCGAATTGATCGCCACTATGGACGGCGATCTGCAAAACGACCCCGGAGATATTCCGCGATTAGTAGAAGAACTGTTAACTCGCGATTTAGATTTGCTGCAAGGCTGGCGCAAGGAGCGACAGGACAGCCTGGTTTCGCGCAAATTCCCCTCGCGTATCGCCAATAAAATTATTCGCAGGGTCAGTGGCGTTAAGCTTGATGACTACGGTTGCAGCATGAAGATTTATCGCGCAGATGTGGTAAAGCAAATCCGCCTTTACGGCGAAATGCACCGCTTTATACCCGTTTGGATGGCCACAGTTTGCCCACCTCACCGCATTGGCCAGAGCGTGGTGAATCACCGCGCGCGCTATAGCGGTGAGTCGAAATACGGTATTTCGCGCACCTTCCGTGTCATCATCGACCTGGTATCGGTGTTCTTTTTTCTGAAATTTCGCGCTCGCCCCGGGCATTTTTTCGGCTCTATAGGCTTGTGGTTTGGCTGCATTGGTGGGCTGCTATTTACCTACCTTGCCTTTGTCAAATTCGCACTCGGGCAAGACATCGGCAACCGCCCCCTACTTATGGTGGCAATTTTGCTGAATGTCGCATCGCTACAATTTATAACCACGGGCATTGTTTCCGAAATTTTAAGTCGAATTTTTTTCCAGACAACCAATGTGAAATCGTACAAAATCCGCCAACCGCTCAGTAAAAATTACCGCAGCGAGCTTGCAAAAAAACGAACTGAGACCAGCGCAGAACCCGACATTAATCACGACTAGCGAGAACAATGTGGCACTTATAAACTACTATTTGCGTCGGCTGTTGTGGTCCCCCTGGGCGATTCCACTGTGTATTTTTTTTAGCTTCTTTTGGGCTCTCGGCGCACTGCCACTGTTTGATTTGGATGAAGGCGCCTTTACCGAAGCCACTCGAGAAATGCTCGCCAGCGGCGTATACTCGGCGACTTACCTAGATGGCGAACCGCGCTATGACAAACCGATTCTATTCTACTGGCTACAAGCTGCCAGCATTAAACTGCTAGGGTTCAACGAATGGGCGTTTCGCCTACCCTCGGTAATAATGGCAAGTTTTTGGGTATGGGCGCTATTTGCATTTGCCAGGGAATTTCTCGGCGCACGGCGCGGTCAAATAGCGGTCTTGTTTATGGTGAACTCGGTGTGGGTTGCACTGATAGCACGATCGGCAATTGCCGATGCCACCTTAAACCTGTTCCTCTCTCTGGCGATGTTCGATATGTGGCGCTATTTTAGTTACCGCAAAAGCAAACATTTGTGGCGAGTGTATTTTTGGATGGCGCTGGGCACCCTAACTAAAGGCCCCATTGCGGTGTTTGTACCGCTGGCAACGTCGCTTAGCTATATACTGCTGAACCGACAAGTGGCGCAGTATTACAAAGTGTATTTTAATCCCGTTGGCTGGTTGATATATCTGGCGACCGTGGCACCCTGGTTGTTCGCGGTGTACCTGCAACAGGGTAGCGGCTTTTTCGAGGGTTTTATTGTCGAACATAATTTAAAGCGTTTTTCCGATACCCGAGAAAATCATGGTGGCTCGCTTTTTTACTATGTCGCTGCCCTGCCTTTTATTTTATTGCCGTTAAGCGGTTTAATTTTTTGCGCGCTGCGGCGGCTCAAAACCTTTTGGCAAACCCCGCTGTGCCGCTTTCTGCTACTGTGGTTTAGTGTTATTTTCGTGGTTTTTTCGTTCTCAAAAACCCAGTTACCCCACTATATTCTCAACGCCTGCGTCCCACTATTTTTACTGTTCGCACTCAGTAGGGGTTTAACGCGCGGCCGCGCTTGGCTATTTGCTCTGCCGGTGGCAATAACCGCCCTACTGTTTCTACTGCCCAGTATTATTGCCAGCATCGCCGGCGGTGCCGATAATTTCGACGGTGCAATGTTATCTCGGCACGCCGAAGTGTTTAACCACCAGTACAGCGGCGCTGCCATTTTATTAATCGCCGTCATCGGCAGCATCATCCTCTTGCCCGGCTTGCAAAATTGGCAGCGACTGAGCCTTATAGGCCTGAGCCTAAATATTTTTATTTTTACCGCCTTCGCCAGCGTCGCTTCGGGTTTTCAACAGCAACCGCTGCACCAAATCATGGCGTATTTGGAGGAGAAAGCCCCAAACCAACAGGTTGTTGCCTACCGAATGCATATGCCGAGCTTTAGCGTCTACCGCGAGCAAATTACCCCGCTGCGCGCTCCGCAATCCGGAGAGCTGGCCATTACCCGTGTAGATCGCCTAAAACAATTGCATGCTGAGCTGTCGGGTAAACCCACAAAAATTCTGTTTCAATCCGGTGGTTTGCTGGTGCTTGAAGTTGACCCTGAAGATGCACGCGCCCAGGGCTATGAAGGTGAAGAATATTGATTGTTAGCTATCTGGATGGCATAACCCAGCACTATCGTAAAACTTATCAAAACCATCTAACAAACACCCGCCTCCCGCAAAAGGCAGACTACCTCCTGCTAGCGTGTATGGCCTTGTTCCTGCTGTTCGCCGCGTTGATTTTATTTAGCCTGGGCGGTTATCAGGTTTGGTTTAACGAAATCAACGCCTTCACCCCAAAGCTACCGGAGATTGTACTCCACTGCCTAACCTCATTCGGCGATGGAGCATTAATTCTCGCATTAATCTTAGTTTTCGCGCCTCGCCATGCACAGTTTCACTGGGTAGCACTCATCGCCGCAATCACGGGCGGCTTAGTATCTAACTTGTTAAAAGAGTATTTTAGTGCCGCCAGACCGCCCGCCATGCTGGTAGAAGAAGCCATAAATATTGTAGGTAAAGCCTACCACCGCAACAGTTTTCCCAGTGGTCATACACTGACAGCTTTTTTGATTGCCAGCAGCGCTTATTTTTATGTACAGCGTTCACGGACTAAAGCTACTTTGATTTTTCTCGCCAGCGGCGTCGGTGTAAGCCGAGTTTTAGTCGGCGTTCACTGGCCGATCGATGTGTTAGTCGGCGCCTCGCTGGGCATTGGCTGCGGTATGCTAGCCGTGTTCCTGGCAACTCGGTGGCGCACCGCACTCACTCCGCCGCTACACAGTTTTATTCTATTTCTATTGGTGGCCGCCTGTATTCATGTGCTATTGCAAAAAAAGGATTACCCTTTTGCGAATTTTTTGCTGTTTGCCAGCGCCCTCCTCGGCTTGCTGCAGTTTGCCCGATACTATTTGGTTTTGCCCGGCGAACAGCAGCGCCTACAACTTCAGCAAAACAGTAACGCCTGGCAGTGGATATTTCGCTTTACCAGCAACCCCGGCAAGCTATTTCTCTTAATATTAACTTGCCTTACTGGTTACCGTATTTTAGTGGTACTGCAGCCGCATTTCGGCGTGTTTTACGATGAAAGCTACTACTATCACTGGTCGCTGTATCCCGATCTAGGTTATTACTCCAAACCGCCAATGGTGGCTTGGTGCATTTGGTTAACAAGCCAAGTTCTGGGTCACGGCACATTGAGCTTGAAACTGGCGTCACCCATTCTGTACGCCGCTTCGGCGGCTATTATTTATGCACTGGGCCAGAGAATTAACGGCACAAAGACTACTGGCCTGTACGCGAGTGTGATTTTTCTATGCATTCCACTGATCGGCTTTAATAGTGAATTCATTACCACCGATGCACCATTGTTTTTCTTCTGGAGCGCTACTTTATACGTATTTTTTATCGCACTACAGCGTAATAAATTGCTGTATTGGGCGCTGCTGGGTGTCACCTGTGGCCTGGGCATGCTCAGCAAATACACCATGGGCGCGCTGCCTTTAGGTTTGTTCCTATTCCTATTTTTTTCGAAGAGTCAGCGCAAACGACTCGCCAGCTATGGCCCCTGGCTAGCGGCAGTGCTGGCCGGCTTAATTTTTGGCTTGAATATCTTCTGGAACTTGCAACACGATTGGATTGCAGCTAAACACACCCAAGAGATTTCACAAACCAGCGGCACGCTGTTTCGCTTTGCTCCACTCATTGGTTTTATCGTTACTCAGTTTGTTATCTTTGGGCCTGTCTGGAGCTTTTTACTGCTCAAACACTTACCGGCTCAATTTGGCAGGGCAAAGGCGAACCCGACTCAACATCAAGCGATGCTTATTTTGCTGTTTAGCTCGGCAACCCTATTTGTGGCCATCGCGTTGCAAGCCTTCCTCTCCAGAGCTTTTGCCAACTGGGCGGGGCCCTGGATGGTGGGGGCCAGCCTGCTATTAGCGCTGTGCCTTGCCAACCTACCTAAAAAATTATTGGCCGTCGGCGCCATCTCGCAGTTATTGCTGCTCTCAGCTTTTTATCACTGGCCCTACCTGGCGGAGAAAATTTCCATACCCCTGAGCAAAAAAACCGATCCGTATTTTCGGGTTCGCGGCTGGCGAGCGCTCAGCGACAAGCTCGACCCACTGTTAAAGCAATACCCAGACGCGGTGTTGGCGAGCAATTCTCGCGATCTTATTGCCTATATGGGCTACTACAGTTTACCCGGGAGATTGGATTTCGCCCGCTGGCAACCCAACGAGCAAAATATCCGTGATTGGTACGACTTAAAGTTCAATTTGCGCCAGTATCAAAACTCGCCAGATACGCGTTTCATTTTTATTAGCAATAAGCCGCTGAGCTCGGAAGTAAAACGACAGTTTACTGACATTGAGCATCTATCCAATTTACAGGTTGAAATTTACACAAATTGGTCGCGAACACTGGAGGTATACCTGGCAAAAGGATTTATCGGTTACGGAGAGATAAGTGAATAAGCATAGGCTACGATACAAGCGGCTGTTGCGTGCAGACAGTATTGCTCTGGTGTGCTGCATCTTGATTTTTTTAATCTGGCCACAGCTAGATCTGTTGGTAAGCGATCTATTTTACGATGCGAATCAATTTTATTGGGATCAAAATCTTGTGGTACAGTTTATCTATAAGCTGTTTGCAAAAATTCACTTTGGCTATCTGCTCGCGTTGCTTGCTTTACTTATTTTTGCCCAGCGCAGCCGGCGCACAGTATTGAGCAAACAATGCGGCTATTTGCTCTGTTGCCTGCTGCTTGGACCAGGTATTTTGGTGAATCTGGTACTCAAAGACAATTCTCTCGGTCGGCCGAGGCCGGTGCATATCCAACACTACGGCGGTGAACACCGGTTTGCAGCCGCCTTCCACTATTCCGGGGTATGCCGTAAAAACTGCTCTTTTGTTAGCGGTCACGCCGCCATTGGCTATTATTTCCTCGCGCTCGCCTGGGCCTTGCGCAAGCGTTACTGGTTATACATTGGCCTGCTGTCCGGTTTGGCAATCGGTGGCATACGCATCGTACAAGGGGGACATTTCTTAAGTGATGTGGTGTTTGCCGGTTGGGTAGTCTATTTCACAAGCTTGGTTCTGGCAAAGCTGTTCCAGCTAGATCTCGCGCGCAAAGTTGTACAGCCCTAGCAAAAAAAACGTCCGTGTTCATTCGACCACAACAAACGCCCTCGAGACTATTCAACTGATTTATTTAGGCTTATCTCGAGCATTGCCACTTATCGCGCCAGGCCTGACGATTCCCCAGAATCGCTAACGCTGACCAGAAACCTTATGCGGCCAAGCACGCTGGCCGAAACGGCTAAAATACACAGCACAGTAAAGTGGGCAAATGCGGGTATCCGCTGCGGAAAAAGCGGCACTATTCAATTTTGGTTCCGACAATCAGTCCAGCTCTAAGACCTGGTAAAATGACTCGCTGATTTTAAATTCAACTTTTCAAATCGGATTGTTACTCATGTTAAATATTAACGACTATTTTAATGGCAAGGTTAAATCAATTTCTTTGCAGGGCCAGAATTTTCCAGCTGCTATTGGGGTGATGAGCCGAGGCGAGTACAGTTTTGGCACCAACCGAAGAGAACTAATCACCGTAGTATGTGGCGAGCTTAGGGTGCTATTCCAAGAAGAGAGCGAATGGCAAACTTTTACAGACGGTCAAGTGTTTGAAGTTCAGGCAAACTCGGCATTTAAGTTAAACGTTCGCTTTGATACCGCGTATCTTTGCAAGTACCATAGCTAATGAACTAAGAGTTAATGTACCAAGAGTTAATGTACCAAGAGTTAATCAAATGATAGCTAAGGGAATAAGAGGTAAGCAAAAACAAAGTGATCGCTGCACGCCACAGGACGAACAGCGATTACTTGCTACCGAAGGCGCACCAGCGACTAGTCAGCCAATAATGCAAAGCCAAACCGCCTCGCCACTATCTGCCATACTATCTCCATACTAATAAGGGATCGGCTAAAGCGCATACTAACGCTTACTCTGACGGAAAATCGACTAAAAATCTCTCGGCGTCTTTCACCATGTTCTCCGAACCCACAAAGAGTGGCGTGCGT
>JAHQVY010000153.1 GCA_019634095.1 Cellvibrionaceae bacterium | reverse complement strand
TAAGCCCGCGGCTGCGTTATGCATTAGGCAAAAAGCTCAATGTATCCATTCTTGATTTCTATGCTGCGTTAACGGGTTTGATTTTGCTACCTCATTGCGTCGCCTCTTAAAACGAAGTAAGTATTTTACAGGATTTGTGAGGTGGTTTTCGTTAAAAATCTTGCGATAAATAAAAAAAAGTGGTTAAAGTTACATTTGTTTCGACTTTTCTCGATTTCTCATAACTTCATGTGTTATTAGATGCCTGTCGAGGGCGTAAAAAATTAAAATTTTTATGCGTTAGGCAAAGCCGCAAGTCGTTCATCCGATCCATGCTTGTATCGAGAGTCGATCCGCGTGCTATTGGCATGTTGCGATGCAGGTTTTATTCGTTATGAGGTTGACACTGGAGTGGCGTCTTAGCTGGGCACAGCGGACGTTAAAGGATTGTGCTTTTATAACATTGAATACAAATAGAGTTTACGCGGTAACGTATCGGGCCGCTTCAAGATAAATAAGCTAATTGTGGAGACTTTACCTGCCCGAATGGTTCACAGGTGCATAGTCCAATTATTGGTTTTGCTGGTGGAAAGCTCATACGGCCTAAAAAGCTTAAAAGGCCTAAAACTGAGTTGTTACGGGTATGCATAAGCCGCAAGCCCCGGATTTTATTACATTCTTGGATGCAAAGCTTCCGCTCCCCGCGGTCTGCTCAATGTGGTTATGCGTACCTTGCACAATCCATACTTCTACGCGATCGTTTTTGTTGCCCTGTGTACCCTCGCTGTTGGCCACCAACAGATCTGAGCCAAAGCCCAGCACCTGATCGGTATCCACGCCCTCGCGAAATAGGGCTATTTTTACCGCGCTGGCTCTAAGCAGAGACAGAACATTTGCCCGCGCGCTTGAAACCCTCTCATTGCTAAAGCCAACTAGTTTAACCTGATAATTTTTGTTATCTAGGCCTTTAAAATAATCTGCCACGCGCTTTATATCTTTACGCGCTTTGCTGTCTAGTTTGGCTTCCCTCGGTTGGAAGCGAAAGTTGACGGAGAGGCGCTCGCCGCCCTGAATAAGGGCTTCATAATCTGCCGGTCCGCTAACACCGACAACTTTCCTTTTTATGGGGTTCATAGACACAAAACCGTTTTCCTCAACCAGCTTTTGCCCCTGTTTACTCAGCGCAAAGTCGATAAACGATTTGGCTAAAGGATTACTGTTAGTCTCAGCCGTGTACATAAATAGTCTGCGCGAGAGAGGGTAATCTTCCGTGGCGATAAAAAGGGGTGCCGGGCTGAAAGGGTGGGTGTTCTTATCTTTAACTGCCACGGTTTTGGCATTGCCGACATAGGCCATGCCGACAAAGCCAATTGCGGCAGGGTCCTCGGATACGCGCTGCGATAGCGCCTGGTTGGATACAACACGCTCAGCGGATTCCGAAAGCGCTGCGTGAGTTTTTAATACCAGCTTTTTAAAGGTATCGAAGGTGCCGGAGTGACTGTCGCGAGCATATATGTTGATGCGCTGGTTTAAACCGCCCAAACTTTGCCAATTGCTTATTTGCCCGGCGAAGATTTTTGCAATCGTATCGATGTTCAGTGTGGTAATGGGGTTTTGTGGGTGGAGAATAACCACAACACCATCGATTGCTATTACATGCTCTGAGTACACGCTGCGCATAGTTCCATGAGACTGCTGCAGTTGCGCGGCCTCCAGGGCTTTAATCGGACGAGAACTCATTGCAATATCGGCTTGTTTGCTTAATAAACCATTGATGCCGGTGCTGGAGCCCAAAGCGTGGACATCGACATAGAGCTTTTTCTCGCCCTTTCGAGCCGCGATTCGATACTGGTGATGTTCGCCGAGTTTAAGCACCGAAATATCACTCATGCCTTGCTGTTTCATCCAGGCCTTAACTTGTGCGGGAGCAAGTTTAGCGCCGACGGTATCGGAACCGCTGAGTGTAAACAAGCGTTTTTCTGGCAGGGTATGTTGGTTTTTGATTTGGGGGTAGATCGATGTATTCGCCGTGTTAGCGGCAGTGGCGCAGGCGATAAAAAGACAGAAAATAGAGTGTATCCCGGAGACTGGTTTTGGCATAGCGTGACCTATAGCAGCAGATACATTCAAGCGCGGTTCGCAGCGGTATACAGGGTGTTTTACTGTTTGTTGTTTAATCACTGCCGGTCCAGTTTACCAAACACAGCCGTTGTTGAAGCTAGTTGCGCGGACGCCTTAATTTAGATGCGGACGTCAATTGTGTGGGATCCAGCCGTTTCCGCCTTGGCAAACGTCAACTCTGTGGGAAATAGGTAGGGCTTTGTTATCCGCTCTAAAGGCGACATCGACGGGGCAAATACCTGATGTCAAGCGGGTGGTGTTGCCGAATCAGGGTTTGCGACCACAGTGGGCTCCCGGTAAGGTGCGCAGTTCTGACGCCACCTCTGGCACGTTGCCGCGCTATTGTTGTAGGCTGCAAGCTTAAATATCAATCGCTGCGGGTTACAGCTATAGAGAAAGAGGCAGAGAAGGAGCCGGAGAAAGAGGCGGGCCTAATAGCTGTTGCTATCGTCTCTGCTGTGAGTCCAGTTTTTATCTAAATGGCTCCGAATAAGCGCGCCGTCTTGAAAAAGCTTTGCTCATTGCTTTGGTTCTGCTTATAATACGCGCCCTCGTGTGCTGTAAGCCTGTGCTAGTGCCATCCGCGAAGGCTAAGTTGCTGAAAAATAAAGGGAAGTATATTCGCAAATGCACTCGGCGCGCGAGTTTTAAAATGGTACACTAAGGTCTCAGTGGTGACTGTAGCTCAGTTGGTAGAGCCCCGGATTGTGATTCCGGCTGTCGCGGGTTCAAGTCCCGTCAGTCACCCCAAATATTCTTCTAACTTACCCCATCCCATAGCTCAAACTCCTGCAGTTTGTCGGCTATACCCGTTAGTCATCAACTCTGCTTTCATATAGCCTTCCGCGCACATACATATAGCCTTCCGCGCAAAATTTCGCTCTAGGGTGAGGTTGTAACGGTTTTTGCTCGCTTCACGTTTAAACTAAATTAATCCGTTGAACCTAAAGTAATCAGTTGCACCGTAGCGAGGGTGTTTAAGAGATCTAGAGGTTGGGCGATCTGTCGAATGCTCCTCAGTTGGTTATGTCCCTACACACTAGGTCTCTTCACCTAATGTAACTGAGATCTAATGTAACTGAGACCTAATGTAAATGGGTGCGCTCAGTGGGCAGGCTGCCACTGAAGACGGTCACTAGGCTCATGTGGCAAGGACCGCTCTGGTATCGAACACTTATTAGACATGGCGAATCCGTCTAGCTTTTAGGGGCCTCGCAGTTTTTGGGGAGCCGGTGCGTTTTAGCTCGCGCGGTATTTATTCAGAGCTCGATACGCGCCGCATGCTTGCGCTTTGCAGCAATCGTTCTTGTTGTTTTGGTTGCTGTTCAGGTTTGTTAATTGGGCGCTCGCTTAAATTAAAGTTAGCTGAAACCTAAATCTCAAAATATTTATCGACAGAATTTTTAAAGTGCAGGTTTAATTTGGTGTTTTTGCCTAAAGTTGACGCTATTTTTGGAACATTACTCATGCTTAAGTTGTGGATGTTGATTTTGCTGAACCGGCGCGTTGCGCCCTTACTTTTCTGCTATTTGCTGCTGGCTAGTTCTGCAGCGTTGGCGCAAAAAAATCAAACCAGTGATGCTGCAAAGCTACAGCAAGCGGCCGCCGACGCTCAGTCAGAAGAGTCAGTAAAGCCCCAGGTAATTGACCAAGTGGGGGCGATTATTGAAGATATTAATCGCGCCAAGGCCGATATTCGTGCCTTAGATAAACAATTGTCGCGAACCAATCTTGAAACACAGCGTGAACAACTCGAACAAGAAAAAAAGGTGGAGTTGACAAAGCTTGAAAATTTGCATAAATCCTTGGAGCAAATTGCCACAGGTGCGGTTGATCTGAGTTTGTTTGAGCAGCCGATATCCGAAGATTTTAGCTGGCAAGCGGAATTAAAAGATGTGTTTCAGCCCCTGCTGCTAGAGCTGAAAAAGCTCACTGAACGACCTCGGCAAATAGAGCGTTTGCGCAGTGAACAAAACACGTTGCGCTCACAGCTTGAAGCCGCAAAACTCGCGGTCGAAGAAATTGAAGTGCTCGCGTCGGCTGTCGAGGCGAGCGCTGTCAAAAAAACGCTGGGTAAATTATTAAAAGAATGGCGGGAAACCAGTCATGATTTGGAAAGCCGTTTGCAGTTAGTCAGCTTTCAGTTAGATGAAAAACTATACAGCGATGAAAGTAAAAGTGTCGCAGTAATGGATGCGGTGAAAAGTTTTTTCACTGGGCGCGGCGCCAATTTATTGCTAGCTTTCGGCGCCTTCATTGCCAGTTTTGCAACTTTGCGCTACTTGAGCCATGCGCTCGAGCGCGTTATTAGTAAAGGTCGCGATAGTGAGCGGCGTTTTTTCGGCCGTTTGGTTCACGTTGTATTTCAAGTGTTAACTTTGGTTTTGTCTATCTTCGCGCTGATGGCGACTCTGTATGCTGTGAGCGATTGGTTAATATTGACCTTGCTAATTATTGTGCTTATCGGATTTATTTTTGCCCTGCGTAACTCATTGCCGCGCTATATGGAAGAGGTGCGCTTACTGCTGAATTTGGGACCGGTGCGCGAGGGTGAGCGGGTAATCTACAATGGTTTACCTTGGCGTGTGTCGCGCTTAAATATTTATTCAGACTTAGTTAACCCATTGCTTACTGGCGGTCGCTTGCGCTTGCCAACGCGTGAAATGCTGAAATTGGTGTCGCGGCGTTGGTCACGCAATGAGCCTTGGTTTCCCAGTAAGCCGAATGACTTCCTGCTGCTAGCGGATGGTACCTACGGAAAGGTGCTGTTGCAAACTCCCGAATGTGTGCAAGTGGCTGTGGAGGGTGGGGCACTTAAAACGTACCCGG
Organism: Cellvibrionaceae bacterium; assembly: GCA_019634095.1. Taxonomy (GTDB): domain Bacteria; phylum Pseudomonadota; class Gammaproteobacteria; order Pseudomonadales; family Cellvibrionaceae; genus JAHQVY01. Next base: position 680 of record JAHQVY010000153.1, on the reverse strand, counting down.
TGGCCGATTTTTTGGCTGCTGCTCCGCATAATTTATCTCAAGAAGGCTTTGGTTTATTCGTCAATTTCGGTTTGGATTACTCGCTACAAGCACAAATTACTTCACAGGTGATGGAAGCGTTGCAAATGAGTATAGATAAGGCTTTGCAACAAGCACCTTTTGCTGAATTTGTGAAAGAAAGTCGCGTTGAGTTTGCCGAGGCTGCCAGCTCTTCCCTTAATTTGATGATGATGGTTTTTTTTACCGGTGAAGCGGCGCATCAATACTATCCAATACAGCGTTTTTTGCAGGGTGCTGCGGTGAATGCCTGCAATGAACACAATTGGACGATACCGTTTAATCAAATTACGCTGCACAGGGCGGGCGCTGATCATAGCGCGTTGGGTTGACTAGACTGAATCCCAAAGCTTACCAAGCATGGCATAGGGACGAATGACACTTAATTTAACTGCAGCCCCAGGGTGGCCGGCGCATTGTCCAGGCCGCTCAAGCCTTCCGTGGGCTATGCAGGCTTTACCGACGCTTGCATGCCTGGAAAATACCCCGGCCACCCTCTTACCGATCACCGCTTCCCAGCTCGTAACTTTCTCGTTTTTAGGTAGGCTATTTTTATGTTAAGGTTTCAACCTAAATTAATCAGTTGAATCTACTGCGGACGCCCAATGAACTGAAATTACAGC
>JAHQVY010000152.1 GCA_019634095.1 Cellvibrionaceae bacterium | reverse complement strand
TGCCTGACAGCTGCAATGAGCCGAGCCACTGGAGTGACGATGCCCTCCCTTAGCTGATTCCCCAGGTGCTGACGCAACGAATTCAATAACGCACTTGTTAAAGCTGAGCGGTAACTCGTTACACTCAATAACAACAGCAGAATTTTGCTAAATCTTTTTAAGCTTCATTTATTTTTGCTCGGTAACAGCGTAAGGAGACCCTCCGTTTTAAAACCGTGACTAGCCGTTGGTGGCTGAAATGGGGTGAACCCGCAGGCTGTTTTCTGCGTTAGCATGCAATCTTTTTGGGAGCGGGCTATGACGAAACAAAACAATGTATTGATTACTGGCGCCAGTCGAGGTATTGGTGCTGAGACCGCAAGGTTATTTGCCGATAAGGGCTACTCTGTGTGCGTTAACTTTAAGTCTAATGTGAAAGCGGCGGAATCGATAAGGCAAGATGTGCTTGCCCGCGGTGTGGACTGCATTTTGGTGAAAGCCGACGTTTCCAAGCCCCACGATGTTGCGAACATGTTCGAGACTTTTGATAGGGAGCTGGGTGAACTAAGGGTTTTGGTTAACAACGCGGGGATTCTTCGGCAACAATCCAATATGGTGGATATCTCGGAGCAGCGCTTTAGCGAAGTTCTAAATACCAATGTTGTGGGCTGCTTTTTATGTTGCAAAGAAGCGGTTAAGCGCATGTCGAAGTTAAATAGCGGATCGATAGTTAACGTGTCATCGAAAGCGTCGATCAGCGGTTCCCCCCACGAATATGTCGATTATGCAGCATCAAAAGCCGCGGTGGATACCCTGACTCGCGGTTTGGCGCTGGAGGTAGCGGCTAAGGGAATTCGGGTTAATGGCGTACGTCCGGGTCTTATTGACACCGATATTCACGCTGCGGGCGGTGAGCCCGGACGAGTTGCCCGTCTAGAGGGTATTATTCCCATGAGGCGCGGTGGCAAGGCCTGCGAAGTCGCCGAGGCGATATTCTGGTTGGCCTCGGGTCAGGCCTCTTTTGTGACCGGGAGTTTTATTGATATAAGTGGTGGCTTGTAGCCCCAGATTTATGCTGCTAATGTGTTGTGGCCTTATTTGGCTTCGGTATCAAGCTTGGCAGCTTGGCATTTAAATCTGCTATATCCACATTCGAGCTGGAGTTGAATGCGGCGAAAATGCTAAGCCTGCTCATTTTAGGTCTAAAGTTAAAGCAGCGGTTTTTTGTTGGCAGCCTCAGTTTCTTCTGACGCTGCCTGATAAACACGATTGAATAATCAAGCGAGGTTGATCATGAAACGATTAGCGTTATTGGCTGTTTTTTTTGCATTGCCCAATTTGGGTTTCTCCGATAATGACGGAGCTTTGGCTGTTGGCAGTCTCAGTACAAACAAATATGTGGTTGAAATTTGGCGTTCTAAGCAAGATTCCCTGTACGTTGTTAAGGCCAAAAGGGGCGCTGTACTCACGGGAAAAATAACGGCCATGGAATTGGCGAGTACTTTTCCCGAGCTCGGCAAGCTTATTGAACATGGCGTGGCCGACCATGCGATCTTTTACCCCTTGGCTGCGCCTGCCTATTCAGCCGACAAATTTTAGAGTGTTTAGCTTGATGGCTCTGGCTAGATTGCAGGGCAGGGCTTAGTTTGCTTGCGGTGGCTTATTCGAGCTGAGCGTTTGAGGTGAATGTTTGAGATGAACGTTTGAGATGAACGTTTTGGTTGAACGCCGTTTGAAGTTGCGGCAACTCACGGGTTGTTAGCTCGCCGCCGCCTCGCAAGCCAATTGACTCATGCAAGAGTGTAATCTTGCATGAGTCAAGAGCTAAGCAGTCTTTTGTATCGTCGTATGGTTGGGCCGCGGGGGCGCTCCATCTCCTGGCGTTGCGCTTACTTTACTTGCGCAAACTTTAAAATAACGGCTTCTTTTTGTGACGTGGGTATGGTTTGAGATAAGACTTCAATGTCACCGGCTTGTTTCATGGCGTTGCCGCTTGTGGATATGCGTGCGCCGATCACCACTTCACTGGCGCTGCTTATATTGTGACCCGGTACCATGGATTTGCCGTCGTCGAGCACCATTTCGAAAGGCAGATCATTGGCTTTCTTCATGGCCACCGCCAGTGGCGCGGGCATACCCTTCGGCAATTTTGCATAAACAAAAACCGTTTCATTGCCCTTAAGTGTTTTTACAAGATCTGGGGCGATGTCGACTTTCACTTTTATTCCCGGTGCTTTGGCATCGCTGGCACCTTCGTTAGTGGTTGCTTTAGAAGAGGCGTTGCTGGCCATTTCTTTATTTGTCACTTCTGAAATGGCGCCTGAAAGCGTGCCATTCATATAGCCCGTTTTTCCGTGGGGGCTCGCTTTCGTATAAGCTTCACCGCTGCTTAAATCTGGCAGTGAACCGGTATAGCCGAGTTGTTTTGCTTTCTCGAAAGCCTTTTGGGCTTCCGGCAGACGTTTCATATATTGGAAGGACTTGCCGAGCAGAGCCCACCCTTTAGCATCGTTTGGGTCTTTCTCTAGGCGTTGTTCCAGCCCTGTAATCATGCTTTCGATGGAAGCAATTTTTTTGTCGCCGCCGGCGTTATCGCCCGGTGGTAAGGCATTTGCGCTGGCAGCGGCAAAACCCAGCAGTAAAGCGGTAGTTAGGTTTCGCGTATAGCAGCGCCATGGGGCCATAGTGGGTAGCCGCATATTGAATATCCTCTTGTCTTGAAATTGATAAATATCAAGCCGATTCTATCTTAGTCTATTGTATAAAAGCTGTAAGTAGCTAACAAAATGGGTGCTAAGACGTGGCGTGTTGCCAAAAAAACTGTACGTATTTTGCCCGGTGTGATTCTCCCCCTGTGCCAGGGTAGATGTTGGCTTAAGGTTTGTGTTTATCTTCGCTGTTTGCCCTTAGTCGAGTGGCGACTACTACTGCGTGAGTACTGAGCGGGGTTAATTGCCTATCATTGGAACTGCTTAGGCTCTATCGATGCAAATATGTTCTTCGCGATTTAGATTGAGGTCGTGTGATTTTGCCTCTTGAGGTTTTTAGATATAGTGCTCCGGCATAAGTGTGTTAGAGGTGGCGCTGCGCCATAAATTGAATGCCTATTCTGTTTTGCCGCATTTTTTCAATTACCTTAATTGATAAACGCTTAACATCTAAAGCTGACTCGCTAAGGGGATATATGCCGCTTCCAATATGCGGCTTCCAATATGCAGTTTCCGGTTTGCGCACGGTGCTCGCTGGGTACTCGTGTTTTGAAAGCCCTGAGTATGTTTACTTGGTAATGTTTTAATACGGCTCGAATCTCGCCGAAAAATTTCAGTACTACACATCAAGACAATCGCATCCTTGCATAAACCCTATGGTCGCATAAATTTTCGGACCAGAATCGCTTCGCTGCTTCTAGCGCTGTTTCTAACCCTTCTCCTAACGCCGTACTCGATTTTGTTTGACGTAAAAGATGATCATAGTCCAATGGCACTTATTTTAGCTGCAGCCCCAGGGATGCCCGGCGCATTGTCCAGGCCGCTCAAGCCTTCGCTGAGCGCTATGCAAGCGTTCCCGACGTTTCTTGTTGGTTTGCCCGTCAATGAGCTGTTGGTTTTACTAAAAAGTAAAGCGCTAATTCTAATTTTTATGGTGCAATGCTATGCAGGTAAAATTGACATGATAAAAATCATTTTTCGCTAAATTAATACAATAAAAAAATAGATCAATTTTTATTGGGTGGGGTTTTCTCGTTAAATAGCCAGGCGGGAATTTCATTGAATTGGAAGCGCATACACATTTTTATTATAATTGAATGTTCGCAATAACTGCTTTATGTAGAATTCCGGCTTGCAGTAACTTTGAATATAACACTAGGAATATTTGCCGAATATTTTACATCGCAGGCTAAGTTTTCCCTTAGTGTGCGATTTAAAATATACATAAAATAAATAGATAGTAGAGTAGTTAATTTATGTTTAAACTTTCACATAAAATTGTGATTTCTTTTTTTATGTTGGCTTGTGTTTCCGATCAGCTATTTGCGAATACGATTGGAATTTTTGATAAGGCTCCCGGTTGGGCGAGTATGAACGGTTCGACCACGGGTGGTGGAACCGACTTAAGCGGAGCGGTAAGCGTTACTTCTATGAGCGAATTGACTAGAGCCATTAGTGGTTCGTCGTCTAAAATTGTTTTGGTTGAGCCCGGTACTTACAATGGCACACTTTCCCCTGGTGCAAATACAACGATAATCGGCACCGCTCCCGGTGTTACTATTTTTGGAAATATTAGTATTAGTGGTTCAGACAAGAAAAATATTATTATCCGCAATATTGCCGTGCGTGGTGAAAGATGCGGTAGTTATGATGAGTGTAAAGATGGCGATGATGCCGTCTATATTGGCAACAATGCGAGTAATATCTGGTTCGATCATGTTGATATTGCCGATGGCCAAGATGGTAATTTCGATGTTACCCGGGCGGGGGATTTTGTTACCTGTTCATGGTGTAAATTTCACTACACCTACGATAAAGAACACAGGTTTTCGAATTTAATCGCAGGGGGCGATGGAGAAACTCAAAGTCGAGGAAAATTAAGAATTACCTTTATGAATAGTTGGTGGGGCGATAGAGTGGGATCTCGCCAGCCTCGCGGCCGCTTTGGTAAAATTCATATGTTAAATAATTACCATGCTAATGGCGGTGACCTCCATGGGGTGGGTTTTGAAATGTCGCTAATTGCAGAAAATAATTACTACGATGTACCGGGCAAAAATACCTTTTTTAGTATGGGCAGCCCCACGGGGTGGCAGGGCTCTGGTAATAAAGGCACGGCTAGAAACCTCAATGATTCATTTGGCCAAACCTTTAGCATTCCCTATAGCTACAGCAAAATGTCTGCCGATCAAGCCAAGGCAGTGGTGACCTCGTCAAGTTGTGGTGCCGGCAACACTTGTAATTTCGACTTCGATGGCAATTCACCTTCCAACCCTCCTAACGACGATGACTCGGGCGGTGCTCAGGGCTATAGCTCCTTAAAAAACGCGCACTCCGATAAGTGTTTACGTATTTCAAATTCCAGCTATGCCGATAATGCTGCGGTTGTCCAGGAGACCTGCCAAAATGGCTGGGCTAGCCAGCAATTCTCTCTCAATGATACCGGCGATAGTTTTTTTCTTATTAAAAACCGCCTCACCGATAAATGTTTACGTGCCGCTGGCAGTCAAGTTGTGCAATACACTTGCGATAACAGCTATTGGTCGGAAAAATTTTCCCGTGAGAGTGTTGGGAGTAACGCATATCTCTATAAAAATCTATACAACGGGCAATGCTTGCGCATAGAAAATAGCTCAAGTGCAGATGGCACTGCGATTGTTTTCGACAGCTGTGATGCAGGTTTTTACAGTCAGCGGTTTATACAGGTGAGTCAATAGGGCTGTGGTTGTCGAGGTTTTTTACTCTGCTATTGCAGGGTAAAAACGTTTTTATCCTACCTTTATTCTGTGTGCTTATGCAGACCCGGCCAATTTAATGCAAGCATAGTGTTAAAGCGCCGTCCGTGCATCGCCGGTTTTCCTGGAAGTACATAAATACCGCAATATCGGTAATCATTGCTAATAATCAATACCAACAATCAATACCAATAATCAATACAAATGAGCCTCTGAACGTAATATGGAGGCTCATTTGCTGGGCAGTTTCGGTACTGTGTTGCTAACTTATTGAAGCCCGGCCCCAGTTCTCAGT
>JAHQVY010000021.1 GCA_019634095.1 Cellvibrionaceae bacterium | reverse complement strand
TGGTTTTTTCAATGGATTTCAGCAAGCGGCGTTCCCGCGGTGCAACAAACAAAATGGCTTTGCCGGTGCGGCCGGCGCGGCCTGTGCGCCCAATGCGATGCACATAGGCTTCTTCATCATAGGGGATATCAAAATTCACCACGTGACTGATGCGCTCCACATCTAAACCCCTGGCTGCTACATCGGTGGCAATGACGATATCTAGGCGGCCTTTCTTTAACTGGTCTACAGTGCGCTGTCGCAAGGTTTGGTTCATATCGCCATTCAACGCTGCCGCAGAAAAGCCGCGGGCGTTGAGTTTGTCGGCCAACTCAGCGGTGGCGGTTTTGGTGCGCACGAATATAATCATGCCATCAAAATCTTCCACTTCTAATATACGGGTTAGCGCGTCGAGTTTATTGGTGCCGGACGCCAGCCAATAGTGCTGTTCGATATTTTCGTTGGTGGTGGTGGTGGTGCGAACTTGAACCTCTTCGGGTTCCGGAAGATAGCGCTCGGCGACGCGGCGTATGGGGTCCGGCATGGTGGCGGAAAAGAGGGCGATTTGTCGGTGATCGGGGGTTTTTTCCAGAATCACTTCTACATCGTCAATAAAACCCATACGCAGCATTTCGTCTGCTTCGTCCAGCACCAGGGTGCGCAAATGGCTCAGGTCCATGCTGCGTCGATCCAAGTGGTCGAGCAACCTGCCGGGGGTGCCGACAATGACGTGGGCACCTCGCTTCAGGCCGCGCAATTGGCCGCGCATATCTTGGCCGCCGTAAATGGGCAGCACATGGAAGTCGCGCATATAGGCGGCGTAAGACTGAAACGCCTCGGCCACTTGCAGGGCCAGTTCCCGGGTTGGGCACAACACCAGCGTTTGCGGGTGTTTGATGGATAAATCGATTTTCGCGAGCACTGGCAGCGCAAAAGCGGCCGTTTTACCGGTGCCTGTTTGTGCCATGCCGATTAAATCCTTGCCTTGCAGCAAGTGCGGAATGGTGGCGCTCTGGATGGGAGACGGAGTTTCGTAGCCTATATCACCGAGGGCCTTGAGTAGGTATGTGGGCAGATCTAAGTCTGCAAAACTTGTTGCTTTTTCGTCTGAAGGTTTTGGCATCTTTAAAATACTGGCTGCAACCCGTGGCCGAGTGCGTCAAGTACACAGCATTCGCGGCTCGGCTAAAGGTGAGTGAGAAAAGGCGGGGATAATACCAGAACTGTATAAATTTTGTTGATTTTGTTACTCTGAGTCAGGGTTTTTAATAACTTTTGTGATGGTCATTTAGAGTTGCTATGGAGCCCATTACTAAAAAATTAATGTGTGTTGTAGGTTGTTAGCACTTTGGTCTGTGCGACGAGCAAATATGTAAAGCAGAGGGTATTTGCGTGAGACTGAGCGCCTGTACTGAGACTCTAATTAACGCGTTAATGAAAAGCGGAGCTTAACCGCGACGGTCGGCTACAAATTCAGCACAATCCCTGTGCCAAGCCTAATTATTGTCGATGAATAAAGCTTTAATTGCTGTCTTTTTCCACCGTGTTGGTATCAGTCGCGTCGTTTTCGCTAGTTGACGCTGCTGTCAGCGCCTGCTCAAGTGTTTTCGGATCCAGGTTAACTATGGGTTCCACTGAGTACTGCGCAATGGTGAACAGGTGTTCCTCGCCGAACAGCTTAATATAGTACTCTTCGCCATCCTTGTAAAAAGCATAATTTCTCGTCACCGTGTTGCCTTCAGAGTCTTCGCCGGATATTTCTGCTCTGAGCAGTGGGTCTTGTACGGTAATTTTTTCAACCAAGCTCTCATCGACCCGGGCGGTAACCACCAGGCGGCTAAAGCGATCCAGCCATTCGGTAACCGCGGTGTCGTCAACAGTATTTTCTTCGCTCAAGCTCGACAAGGTCCATTGCTCATCTATTTTTTGCAAATTAAACTTGTCTGTTTTAACGGCTTCAATCGTGCCGGAAAATTTGAGCAGCGAGCGTTCAAACCACTCTTCATTTTTAGCCGGGAGCTCGTGTTGAGCAAAGTCCAGGGCGTAAACTTCATCGGCATCATTCAAGCGGGCGTGAACTTTCTTAAAGCCCGGGCTAGTTCCGAGGTGCACTGTGGCAATTGCTTTGTCTGCTTGATAAAACACCACCGTTTTTTGCGCGTTCTCGGGGTCAACTTCAAAGCGCTTGTGAGCGCTAACACTGGTGGCTGCGGGCCAGCGTACGGTGTTTTGCAACAATTTATTCACCGCATCCTCGAGTTTGTTGTCAATGCCTTGCAGGCCACCGTATTCGGGTAAAAACCACAGATCACTATTTTTTTCCAGCACCACTGTGCCGTCTTCGTCGGTAATAGTGACTTTGGTGACTGTGTCGAAATTCAGGTTTATAAAGGCCTCTGCCTTGTGCTCACTGCTGCCCGTAAAAGACCAGGCAAGTACTATAAAAATAACTTGAGCACCAAAAAGCAGGGCTAGGTTGCGTATTGTTGTTCTCATGTCATGTCCCCCTTTATTGTGCTGCACTAAAAAGCAAACCCTGGTAACGCGCCAACCTTGCTTTTTTTCGTATTAGCACAAAGATGTAAACAATTAATACGCCGATTAATGCTAGGGCGTAGTTAAGAATTTCCCAAAATGTACGCTGTTCATCCTGGAGCGGCGGCAAGGTGCGGTTAAAGTAATTGCGCGAGCGAATACTGAGTAGGCCTTCATCCTCTAAGCTCCACTCCGCTGCGTTAACTAGCATTTGCACCGGGTTGACGTAGCTACTGCCGTTCACCGAACCGAGAATACTCAGTACGCGGTCTTCGGCAAAGCTGTTAGAGCTCACCACAATCAGCCTTGCGGATTCTGGCGAGTGTTCGACCAGACTGCTAATCACTTCCCCGGGTTCCTCCTGGTCCATCGCCTCTGCGTCGTCAGTCTCCGCCGCGGGTTGCTCTTCTTCACGTAACAGCGGATTTTGCTTGCCACTGAAGTAAGAGCTAAATTTACCCGTGATTGCCGCCGCTAAGAGCTGCCGACCGGCCGGGCTCTGCGGGGTATAAGCTGCGGAGCCGTCCGGCTTGAGTTTAGGGCTAATATCCAGTTGCTCATCGAGCCAAGCATTTTCCGAGCTGCTCACTAATTCGATAACTTGTCGGCCCTGGTTTTTCTCGGAGTCGATGACCAAAGGTGAAGCCCAGGGCACGGTTAAATCGGGCAAACCGGAGGTGATGGCGTTGTCCTGGTTGAGTTGCTTATCGCGGGCCTCAACAAAGAAGGGGTAGTCGAGCATGGTCATCTCCTGCACGCTAAACATACCGACTTGTCGTGTTATTGGCGCCGGGAAGGCCGAACTCAGAGTGTCCATAACCAATGTATTTTCAATGCGCATGCCATGGTGCGCCAGCCAGTCTTCCAGGTTAGATTTTTGCTCGGCGGCGCTTAAACCGCGCTGGTCAAAAGTGACCTTAACCGGGGATGTGGCCGCAATCACGGTGCCGCCCTTCATTAAAAACTGGTCAATGGCGAACAGCGCCTTGTCATCGAGGTTTTCCGGCGCTAACACCATTAGCAAGTCGATGTCATCGGCTACTCTGCCGGTGCTGAGATCGGCCATTTTAGAGGTCATATTTTCGTTTAATACTTGTTGCAGGCTATTAAACTGTGCGCCTGCGGGCTGCCCCATTTGCGCCGCGTAAGGGTTAGCCTCCGGGGCGAGTATGCCTACCGATTTGGTAAAGCCGCTGGCAAAACGTTTCAGTGCTGAATCGAGTCCGCGCTTGAAACTTTCTTCGCTTAGGTCTTCCGGAATCGGAATTTGCACCGCAATCTCTTGGTCGTTGAGTACCAGGTAATAATAAAAAGTATTGGTGTCGAAGAGGCTGGAGGCCATAGGCTGGAAGCCGTACATGTCGGCAATTTCCTGTGCCACCTGGCCTTGGTTGCTATCGGGGTCTATCACCTCGTAGCCAAATTTATTGGCGGAGTCCCGCTGGGTTTGCTGCAGCACCTTTTTGAGAACCGGGGTGAATTCTGCCAGAGAGGGCGGTAAACGTTGATCCGATGAAATATAGGCCGTAAAACTAAGATTTTTACTGATATTGTCGAAAAGGTTACCGCCACTTTGGTATGCGTACAAAATTTGTTTTACCGCGTTGGTAATATCGTATTCGGGGTTGCTTAATTTGACATCGATATCACTTTCACCGCTGGCTTTAACATCGATGAGTTCTTGAAAGCCGAGTACTTTGTATTCATCGCCATATTGAATTAACAAGTTAAAGTACGAGTTTACCACTGCAGATTGATAGCGATCCGCCACGCGAAACGGCACCGGTTTAATACCGTATTTACTGCCGGCTTCCTCTTCTGCCTCGGGATCTTTGGCGGGGTCGATAATTTCGACACGAATCTTATTGCGATTTTCCGCTTGGTATTCCTGAACTAAATCGCGTAGCTGCGGTACCAGAGGCGCAAGTAACGGGTGAGTCTTTTCGCTGAAATAGCCGCGAATCAATAGTGGTTCTTGCAGCTGATCGAGATAATTTCGCGTGGCGTCGCTAATGGAGTAGATTTCTCCCTTGGTGGTGTCTATGCGTAAATTGCTCAGTGGAGCCAACCAAAAGTTTATAGCCGCGGCATTGAAAATAATCAGTGCCGTAGCCAGCTGCCAGCGCCGGTGATGTTGGCCATCGCCGTCTTTGGCCCAGCGGTCTTTTTCTAAACCATAGCGGTTGAGTCCCAGAAAAATAATGACAATGGATAAGTAATACACTAAATCGCGCAGGTCGAGAACGCCGCGGGTAATCGATTCGAAGCGAGAGCCCGAGCCCAGCGCGCGCAGAATCTCGCCGATTTCGTTGCTAAATAAATTCAGCAATACTTTTGAGCCGAGGAAGTAAAATATACCACACAGCAAGCAAGTGAGAATAAGACTAACAATTTGATTGTCGCTGCGCGAAGAAACGTACAAGCCAATGGCAATATATGCCGCGCCGAGGGTAACGGTGGCAATATAGCCGCTAATCACGGGCCCCCAGTCTAAATTTGCA
>JAHQVY010000151.1 GCA_019634095.1 Cellvibrionaceae bacterium | reverse complement strand
GATAATACTCTCTTGGTAAGGGGAGTTGACTGTCATTCTTAGCAGGTGCTTCAAGTAAAGCAGTTTGTTGGTTCGCGATAAGGTTCGTTTGGGTCCAAAGGTAGAAATTTTAAGCCACTCGCCATTTAGATCTTCAATTTTCGCAATGTCGAAACTATTTTCGCCGTGCTCGTGGTACAAACAAACCGTGTCGTGCTGCTGAGATAGTTCCTGTAAGGCATCGAAAAAACTTTGGCTTTTTAGCGAAAAGCTCGGCTTGTCTGTGCTGCGTTTCGCGAGCATGGCGATGGCTTTGTGTTCTCGGCTTCCCCAAATTAGTTCGTTAATCTGGCCAATTTCAAATACCGTGTAGCCATTGAATCGGCCCTCATCGTTCCAGAGACAAAGCACTAGCAGCTCGTCGTTAACATATTCGACCGAGCCGACTAAATCGTCGTCGCTACAGTGTCTGCGAACACTTAACAACTCCGATTGCAGTTTGAGTTTTTTAAGTTCTTGTACAATCATGGTAGTTTTTGCCCTCCCAAGCATTAATTCATTTTGGGATTATAAAGTATTGTGCGCCGCACTAGCGCAAGTCTTTGCGTGTTGCTGGCTGCTATTGGCTATCAGTTATGCGCTATCAGTTACGAGCTATCGGTTATAGGCTACCGGCAGCTTTGCCCTGTTTGGTAACTTTTTTTGCGGAAGTGCTATGCAATTTCAATACAGAAAAACCGGAAAAAAGCCTAAAAAGTACTTTTCTGTTCAGGTGCGGGTTAAACGCAAAGTAGCGCGTTTTTCACGCCTCCAATTATATTATATACCCGTAGCCCTTGAGTTTTAGGTTTTACGAGCAGGTCCTTTTAGGTCTGCGGCGGCCTTATTTCGCCTTAAATAGAATGGCTATTCTGAGCTGCCTTAATAACCGCATTCGATTGAGCACCGCCTTGCTAAGAGCCCTATTTGGCGCACTTCTAACAGTAAAATTCGAACGCTATGGGCATACCGATACGAAAATAGTTCTCGATTGTGCAGCTTAAAACTCCGCCAGCCAAAATAGTTAACTTGGGTGCCTCTTCGAGCAAGATACTGCTGATTTCACCAAAATGAAACCATTAAAAGGTGACAATTGAATGAAATTAACCCAAGGCCTAGAGGCTGCAGTCCGGCTTACGCATTATAGGTTGTCGATCCATTGCCAGAAGACCTGGCGCGACTGTTGAGTCCTACCAATGATACTATTCCTAAACCGATACACCGCAGCGTATTTTGCAAAGTGCAAACAGCTAGTGTGTTTTGGTGCCTGGCTCGCGCTCTTTGCCTGCAGCGTTTACGGCGCCCAGGACGATAATTCTGCGAACGCGAGATTTGCTGCTTTAATGTTTGAAAACGACGTGTTTTTCCAAGAGGACGGCGGCTACACGAACGGCTTTTCATTGGCCTACGGCAGCGGCGGTTTTGATCAGCTGGACGATAGTAACACTTGGCGCCTATGGTTGCCGCTTATTCGTCTGTCTCACATCGACAATTATGCAAATCGGACCTACGCAGTATCGCACTTGATCGGACAGGTAATGAACACGCCTGAAGATATCACCGTAGCCGAGGTGATTGAAGACCAACAGCCCTATTCTGGGATCACCTTGTTACGCAATAACTTTCACTCCTTTGACGGTATTTTATCTGACCGGCTCGGCGTCTATTTTGGCTTGGTTGGGCCTCTGTCTTACGCCGAGCAAGCCCAGCGCTTTGTGCATGAGCTTACCGATGGTACCGAACCTGCCGGCTGGGACAACCAATTAGAAAATGAATTGGTGTTTAAGATAGAGCTGGCGCGCTCTCGAAAATTATTGCAAAAACGGGCCAGCGACAAGCTGGTGTTTGAACTGATCAGCTCAACCAATGTGGGGGTCGGCAATTTGTCGAGCGATTTAGGGCTTGGTATTGGTTTTCGCTTGGGAACCAAATTAAGTGAGGTGGTGAATATTGCTACCGAATTGCCGGGCCGCGAAATTAACCCCATGGCCTTGAATGCAGGCTTTAACTGGTACGTGTTTGCTGCAGTGCTAGGGAAATATGTTTTCAACGACATTAGTATCGACGGCAATACCTTTCGCGATAGCCATAGCGTTGAACTCAATCATCGGCAGGCACTGTTAAGTTATGGTTTTGCGGTGAGCTTTAACCGTTGGGTCGTGGGGTACACCAGTGCCCGCTCCAGTAAAACCTATCGCAGCCAGCCAGAAAGCGCCAATTTTGGCGCCATCAACATCACTTATATGTTTTAGTTGCCCGTTCGCGGCATACAAGTTCGCGCTTTTCTCGGCACCGGCACCCGCAAGCCTCTTATAATTAAACGTAGTTACTTATTGCAAGGCAAGAAGCGGTTAGGGTAACGCTTGAGTAGCTGTATCATGCAGCAAACAGTGATAGGGTTCGTGCCAACACTGTTTTATGTCGACGAATGGAAAATATGTCTTATGGGTTACAGAATCTCTCCTCGCTATCCAACCCTCGCCGCGCTGCTTGTCAGCAGCGCTTGCACACTGATTGCGCAGGCTGCCTTTGCTGGCGGCTGTCAAAACAAAGCCGATTTGCCACCCGTTTCTGGCAAGGTGGTTAAAGTGAGCTCCGTGAGTGAATTGCACAGCGCGGTTGCACAGTTGCAAGACCACACCACGCTGCTGCTCGCCCCGGGCAATTACTTGCTGCAAACCACGCTGTTTATTAAAAACCATCACGTAACGCTTCGCGGTGATGGCGAGAACTGCGAACAGACGGTGTTGACGGGTAAGGGAATGGAAAACCCCAATCATGGAGATGTTATCCACGGTGTTTGGAGCAATGCTAAATACCTCACCGTGACCAACTTGAGCATCCGCGATGTATACCAACACGGTATTATTCTAAATTCCGGGGCGCAGGCACCCAAAATTAGCAGTGTGCGGTTATTGGATACCGGTGCCCAATTTATTAAATCCAACCCCACGGGCTTCGGTGAGGGGGTCAACAACGGCATTGTCGAATACAGCGAAATGATGTACACCGCATCGCCGCCAACCACTGATCACGGCGGGGGTAAGGGCTATACCAATGGTGTGGATGTGCATGCGGGTCGCGATTGGGTGATACGTTACAACCGTTTTGAAAATTTCCACACCCCAGACAGCTCTCAGTGGTGGTGGAACCCGGCGGTGCTGATGTGGAATGGCGCCAGCGGCACTTTGGTGGATGGCAATGTGTTTATTAATGTCGACCGGGCCATTGCTCTCGGTTTAGTTGATCGATCTAAAGATGCCGGGCGTGCCAGCAGCGATACCGATCATCGTGGTGGTATGATTCGCAATAATATGATTGTCTATCACAAGGGCCTGTTTAGTCGGAAGCGCAAGTGGGATTCCGATGCCGCTATTATTGTCTGGGATTCACCGCAGACCAAGGTGGTTCACAATACTATTTTGACCAACAGCAACCTCAGCAAATCCATTGAATTTCGCTTCGATACCTCGGGTGCTATGGCCCTGAACAACCTGGTAGATACTCGATTGGGCGCCCGCAACGCCGGCAGTTTTCGCAAAAGTGGCAATGTTTCTGTTGTTACCGGCCAATCTTTTGTGAAACCAGAGCTAGGAAATTTGCACTTGGTAAAAGATGCCCTGGAAATCAACGGCAGTGAGCTCTCTGACTTGGCTCCTTTGGATATCGATGGCGAGGCGCGCAGCGGCCCCAAGGTTGAACCGGGGGCCGATGAATATAGCGCTGTGCCCAGTTTGGAGTTGCAAACGAAAGCGGCTCCGCATCGGTGGAAGTAGATTGGGTATCTAGATTGCAGATCGCACAGCCTTGAAACGACTTAAATAACATGTGCTGCTTTTAAGTTCAAAATGGGTTGCGGCTGTGCGGTTCTACCTTAGTTGCAGCAGTTGCGGCCTTAAAAACTGAGGCCGGGCAAGTTCAGGGTTATTTCGGAATCGCCGGCAAGGCAAGGCCAGTTGGCAATGGCTTCTGTCCAGCCCTTACTTTGTTGGTTTTGCAGGTAGGCGTTGAAATCTGCGTCTTTAAACGCCTGCTTGGCGTCAAACAGCGATTCGATAGCGTAGTGCACCGCTAGATCCAATTGATTAACGAATTCTGAATCTAGAACATCTTGCACAATAACGTTAGACAGGGTCATATCCATGGGCGAAAACGGTACGCCGCTAAGCATCATCATCCGATCATTTATTTCTTCTATCAGACGATGAGCCAGGTAAGCTTCGCCGAGCAAGTCTTTTAAGCCGCTGGTTTGACTAATGATCTCGGGTGGCGATAGGAAAAACTCTGCCGCAATGGCTAAAAAACGTTCTGTGGCGCGGGCGACACCGGCCTGGCGAGCAAGCTTGCTCAGGGCTTCAATAAATTCGGGCACGCACTCGATATAGGCGCTTACAAAACGCAGAAGGGCCTCGGTTGCTCCCTGCTCGGGCAGTGAAATCGAGTGGTGAAGTGCCGGAATTTTGCGCTCGAGGTAGCGATATAGCGCCCGATGTTCTTGCTCGCGGTGCTTAGCGAGGGCAATCGCTTGTCTCATTTCCTCCGTCAATTCCGTAATATCGTTTTTACACACCTTACGGTTCTTCTCTGTATCGTTTTGCTTTGTATCGCAAGAGAGAGCCTGAAAAGCAAGCGCCTCTTGTTGGTGGATACTGCATTGGCCTCTCTGCTGTTGCATAAAATTAGCTCCATGGCACCATAATCGTTGAATTTCTTTAGCTTAGTGCATCAGTATTACTGTTGCAGAAAATTGGGCTCTATCTTGCTATGTATTAACGAATACTTTGTGATGCAAGCCACGTTTTTCCCGAGGTAATACGGTAGAACGCCCATCCTAAGCTCAGACCTCTGGCTAGGTTAAACCCCACAAAGGCCGCCCAAAGGCCATGATTACCCCAGGGCTTTAATAGCCACCAAAGTGGGAAAAACACCCCCAAGCTTGCCAATAACATATAATTGCGCATGAGCCGGGATTGCGCTGCACCGATAAATATTCCGTCTAACATATAGCACCAAACTGAGGCCAACGGGAGAATTTGCAACCAAATAAGGTACTGGATTGCGGTTGTCCGGGTGTTGACCTGATCGGTGAGCGCTGCGATTAGCCCCTCTCCGGTCAAAGTAAACGCTAATGTTAAGCCAATAGCAATCAATAGCGCGGCAAAAGTGGCCGCCGCGCTAGCGCGCAGCAACTGGCTGCGGTTTTTCCCACCCACGGCATGTGCCACAAGCGATTCAACCGCATGGGCGTAGCCGTCGAGCGCAAACGACACCGCTAAGGTCAGCTGCATTAGCAGGGCGTTGGCCGCCAATACGGTGCTGCCTAAGCTCTCCCCTTGGGCGGTGAAAAAGTTAAAAACCAGCAGTAGTATAGTCGTTCTGATAATAAGATGGCTATTGAGTTGTGCAGTTCCCTGCCAACCCTGTTTTATTTGGCGCAAACGGAATTTTTGAGTGCCGAATAAATGTGCAAAATGCGGCGTGGCGAGGATGAGCGCGAGGGCGCAGGCAAACAGTTCGGCAAACAGTGACGCTTGCGCAGCGCCGGCACTGCCTCGCTCAAGATTTACGATAAACCAGTAGTCCAGTGCGACGTTCAACAGGTTTGCCGCTACAGTAATGACCAGGGGAGCAAGGGTATTTTGTCTGCCGATAAACCATCCCAAAAGCACGTAGTTTAAAAATACGGCTGGTGCTGCTGCACTGCGAATTGAGGCGTACTCGGTGGCTAGGATGCGCAGCTCGGTGTCGGCGGCCATAAGGGCGACCGCAAAGGGAATTATCAGGCTCTGTAACGTGATAATCACCGCGCCGGCGCTGAGGGCGATAAGGCCGTTTTGCAAAATACTGGCTATTTCTCGTTGCGGTTGCTTCGCCCCGAGGGCTTGGCCGACTGTTGCGGTGGTTCCGAGGCGCAAAAACGAAAACATCCAAAACACCAAAGCAATAATATTACCTCCTATCGCCACGGCACCTAAATGCATTGCGCTGCCATGATGGCCCAACATGGCAGAGTCCGCTAGAGTCATTAATGGTGTTGAAATATTGCTCAATATCATGGGCCAGGCGAGGTTGAAGCTCCGCCGATGAGGTAGTGAGGCGAAGTCCGAGCGTAATTTGCAAAAATTCATAGGTTAATTGTCTGAGTTCCGCTTGCGTGACCACATTTTATCTAATGTATTCGAGATTTTTAGGTATTTCCCACTTACTTTATTGAGCTAGCTGCCGGTATAATCTGCAGCCGGCGACAGGCTGTCGCCGCTCTGGAGCACAAAGAATCAATGGTCCATGAGGTCAATGGACGAATGAAAGGCGAGTTTTTCTAGGGCGGGTGCTTGCTCCATCGGAAGCGTGTGTGTTTTATGGCGTGCTGTTTTTGCAGTAAATACTATCAACGGCGTTGATTTGTTTAGGCGAATACTTTTGTTCGCGAGGCTGTACGGCATTAATAATTAGGCAAATTACCCTCCCATTACTAGAATTAATCTCAATGAAACCTTATAACGATAATACTAAGTGCCGAGTTTGGGCAGAAGTTTGCTGTTGCAACAACTAGCGTTAGTTATCTCAATGTTGGTACGGCAGTTTTCCACCAGCTGATCTCGGAACAAGTCTCGATAAGTTAACGGAGAAAAGAGCGATGTTAATTCGTAGCAATCGGTCGCTCTCGCTGCTACTGGCATGCCTTATTTTGGCGATGTTGCCGGGCATTGGCTCGGCAGGCGAGTTGCAGTTGAATATGACCGAAGGTGTGACCGCCGTAAGCCAAGAAGTGTACAAGTTACACATGACCATTTTATGGGTGTGTGTGGCTATCGGTGTGGTGGTGTTTGGGGCCATGTTCTATTCCATGTTTGCCCACCGCAAATCGCGCGGCGCCAAAGCGGCAAATTTCCACGAAAGCCTCAAATTGGAAATCCTCTGGACAGCTTTGCCCCTGTTTATTTTGGTGGGAATGGCATTTCCAGCAACTAGCACCTTGGTAAAAATCTACGATACCGACAACGCAGATTTGGACATTTTAGTGACTGGCTATCAATGGAAATGGAAATACGAGTATCTCGGGAAGGACGTCAGCTTTTTCTCCAACTTAAGCGCAAAATCAAAAGATCAAATATACGATGGCAAAGCCAAGTCGGAAGATTACTTACTCGATGTCGACAAAGTTCTTTACATCCCTACCGGTAAGAAAGTCCGGTTTTTAGTGACCGCGCAGGATGTGATTCACAGTTGGTGGGTTCCCGAATTAGCCGTCAAGCGCGATGCGATTCCGGGCTTTATTAACGAAGCTTGGACTAGGGTCGAAGAACCTGGCTTGTTCCACGGCCAGTGCGCTGAGCTTTGCGGGAAAGATCACGGCTTTATGCCCATCATGGTTGAGGCCCTGCCACCCGAGAAATTTGAGCAGTGGCTAGAAGAGCAAAAAGCCGAGGCCCTCGCGGTGGCTGAAGCCGCCAAACAAACCCTCAGTTTCGATGAGCTTTATTCCCAGGGCGAAGCGGTGTACAACCAATATTGCTCGGCATGTCATCAAGCAAATGGTCAGGGGATTCCGGGTAACTTCCCCGCTATCGCCGGGAGCAAAGTGGCCACCGGCGAACTCTCCGGTCACCTCAGTGTGGTGATCAAAGGAGTGAGTGGCACCAGCATGCAGTCTTTCGCGGATCAGCTAACTCCGGTAGAGGCCGCCGCAGTCATTACTTTCCAACGCAATGCCTTTGGCAACAACATGGGTCAATCCGTGCAGCCAATCGACATTGTAAAATACCAACAAGGCCAATAGGAGGGTTTATTTATGGCTCACGGTCCTGCTAAAGGCATCAGTCGCTGGTTGTTTACAACTAACCATAAAGATATAGGAAGCATGTATTTGTGGTTCAGCTTTGCCATGTTTTTCATGGGGGGGATTTTCGCCCTGGTGATACGTGCAGAGCTTTTTGAACCGGGCTTACAAATTGTTGAGCCCGCGTTTTTTAACCAAATGACCACGCTACACGGCTTGGTAATGGTGTTTGGCGCGGTGATGCCAGCTTTTGTTGGCTTGGCTAACTGGATGTTGCCAATGATGGTTGGTGCCCCCGATATGGCGTTGCCAAGAATGAATAACTGGAGTTTTTGGATATTGCCCTTTGCCTTCGCGATGATGACGTCCACGTTGTTTATGGAAGGCGGGGCGCCCAACTTCGGTTGGACATTCTATGCGCCTTTGTCGACGACCTATGCGCCCGACTCCGTCACCTTCTTTATTTTCGCGGTGCATATTATGGGCGCCAGTTCAATTATGGGTGCAATCAACATTGTTGCCACTATTTTGAATATGCGTGCACCGGGCATGACCCTAATGAAAATGCCCCTGTTTGTGTGGACCTGGCTGATTACTGCGTACTTGCTAATTGCCGTTATGCCAGTGTTGGCGGGCGTGGTCACCATGATGTTGATGGATATTCATTTTGGCACCAGCTTCTTCGACGCAGCTGGCGGCGGTGATCCGGTGCTGTTCCAGCACGTGTTCTGGTTCTTTGGGCACCCCGAGGTATACATTATGATTTTGCCGGCCTTTGGTGTGGTGTCAGCTATTATTCCCACCTTTGCGCGCAAGCCACTGTTTGGCTACAGCTCTATGGTTTACGCCACTGCGTCGATCGCCTTTCTCAGCTTTATTGTATGGGCACACCACATGTTCACTGTGGGCATGCCACTGTTTGGCGAGTTAGTATTTATGTACGCCACTATGCTTATCGCTGTTCCCACGGGAGTTAAAGTGTTTAATTGGGTTACTACCATGTGGCGTGGCTCTATGACCTTTGAAACACCGATGCTGTTTTCCATCGCCTTCGTTATCTTGTTCACCATTGGCGGATTTTCCGGCCTGATGCTGGCGATTGCCCCGGCGGATTTCCAGTACCACGACACTTACTTTGTCGTTGCACATTTTCACTACGTGCTGGTACCGGGTGCCATTTTCTCGATCACTGCAGCGGTGTATTACTGGCTGCCCAAGTGGTGCGGCAAAATGTACAACGAGACCTTGGGTAAAGTGCACTTTTGGTTGGCATTCGCCGGTTTGAATATCACTTTCTTCCCAATGCATTTCTCGGGTTTAGCCGGCATGCCGCGGCGTATTCCGGATTACAATCCGCTATGGGCAGACTGGAACATGATTTCCTCTATCGGTTCGTTATTGTTTGGTGCGGCCCAGGTGCTGTTCTTATACATTGTTATCAGAACTATCGTGTCGGGTAGAAAGGCCACCGACGGAGTATGGGATGGTGCCGAAGGTTTAGAGTGGACGGTGGCTTCTCCTGCCCCCTATCACACCTTCACTACACCGCCCGAAGTCAAATAGTGGGGTTGGTCCATGGCAAAACATCACAAGGCAATCGCTCAAACGTCTGCAAAAATGGCGGCTTTAGTTGTCGCAATGTTTATTTTTGCGGTGTGGGTGATGCCTCCTATTTACGACGTTTTCTGCGATATTGCCGGCTTAAATGGCAAGACCAAGGGCAAGTACCAAGCGGTTGAGGCAACGGCCGATACCACTCGTAAAGTGCAAGTGAGGTTTGTTGCCACCAATAACAACGGCATGCAGTGGCAATTTGGTCCGGACCAAGAATTGGTAGAGGTTCATCCGGGCCAAGCGTTTGTTACGCACTTTAAGGCTTACAACCCCACCAACAATGTCATGGTGGCCCAGGCGGTGCCGAGCATGGTGCCGCACAACGCTACAGACTACTTTTTTAAAACCGAGTGCTTCTGCTTTAACCAGCAAGTGCTGGGTCCCGGAGAGTCGGCAGAGTTAGCACTAAAGTTTGTTGTCGACCAGGAAATTCCAAAACGCGTCAACTCGATTGTCCTCTCCTACACTTTGTTTGATGTAACTGCCGATTCCACCGAGATGGTAAAGCAAAAGCTCGAGGAGATGGCCGGTGAGTTGCGCAACCATTCGGGGGCGATGCAACCGGAGCTGAAATTAACCACAACAGCGAACACTATTACGCAATAATTCGCGGGGTATAAATTGCAAATGGATACGAAAGATACACCAAGTTACTATGTGCCCGAGCAGAGCAAGCTGCCTTTGTTTGCGTCGCTGGGCCTATTTCTTACCGTGTTTGGCTTGGGCAGCTGGATCAATGGCAGCGGTAATGGCAGTACCATTTTTTTAATCGGTTTTGCGCTGCTGGGTTTTGTGCTCTATCGATGGTTCGCCATCGTTATAGATGAAAATATTCGGGGTATGAACAGCATCAAGCTTAAAACCTCTTATGTGTGGGGCATGGGTTGGTTTATTTTCAGCGAGGTGATGTTTTTCGCGGCTTTTTTCGGCGCTTTGTTTTATGTCAGAACCTTTGCACTTCCCTGGCTTTCGGAAGGCCCCACCAGTGAAATATTGTGGAACGGCTTCAAAGGCGAATGGCCTTTAATGGAAACTCCCGACATGGCAGCCAATGGCAGTGATGCGGCAATGAGCGGCCCCGGTGAAAATATGAGCAACCCCGGTCTGTCTCATTGGTTGGGCTGGCTGCCGTTTTGGAATACTTCCATTTTGCTTCTCTCCAGTTTTACCGTTCATTTCGCTCATACGTCATTGAAAAAAGACGATAAAAAATGGTTCAACATTTGGTTGGGGATAACCGTAGCTCTCGGGATTATTTTTTTGGTGCTACAGGCTGAGGAGTATCGCCACGCTTACGCCGACTTAGGTTTAACACTAAACTCTGGTATTTACGGTACCACTTTCTTCTTACTTACAGGCTTTCATGGCCTACACGTTACGCTGGGAACTTTTATGTTGCTTGTGCAGTGGCTCCGATCGGTGTTTAAAGGTCATTTCAATCATGATGACTGTTTTGGTTTTGAGGCCTCCAGCTGGTATTGGCATTTTGTCGACGTAGTCTGGTTGGGATTATTTGTTTTTGTGTACATTCTTGGTTAGTTAACGTATTTTTTGAGGCGGATGCGCGCAGTGTTCGCCTCTGTAATTATTTCGCCTCTGTAATTATAGAGTTTTTCCCCTCCCCGTTCCTTTGAACCCGCCGCTAGTTCTCTTCAGATTCCCTGACACGATAAAACCATTAAACTAAGTGATTGACAGTTTAATTGTGAAATGATGATTGGTTCTTAATTTTGTCAACGCGTTAAAAAAAATTGCTAACTATGTGGTTTTTCTTCGCACCCTGTGGTTGTTGTAACAAATGAATCGCCAGATAATCGCCAAATCTAATGAGTGATACGGTTAGAAATTTCGCAATTAGGGTATGGCCTTAATCGGCGAGCAGTCAAAGCAATGGCAGGTGAAGAGTAATAGCACAGGTGCAATATGCTCAAAAATAAATTAAATCAGAGCTTTTTGATAAACGCACTTTTCTTTATTTTGTTGGGTGTTGGTGTTCTCGCTCATTCTGAAAAGTCTAGAGATGAATTAGATTTGGTGGCGCCGACCATCGACGTTTCGCCCATCGAAGAAGCACTACCCAATGCCAACCTTATGATATCTGCAAAGGTTAAAGACAATATGGGCGTTGATGCAGTGACACTTTTTTACCGATCGGCAAATGAAAAAAATTATAAAAGTATCGGCATGACTCAGGGCGGAGATGGTGACGTCTACTTCGCGAGCCTCGAAGATGCTGCGGTGCGTTCGCCTAGCATTGCATACTACATTCAAGCCAGCGACAAAGCCGGTAATTCGGTAAGGTACGGCTACAATCTTTCCCCCAAAATAATTCGTATTCACAGTGCGGCGCGCCCGCAAAATTCCGACATTAAGCTCGGTTCTCTTAATGGCGCTCCGCCGAAACAGACAAAAGCAAAGAACGGCGCAATGAAATGGGTGTTGATCGGTTTAGGTGCCGTGGCTGTTGGTGCTGTGGCAAGCAGTGCCGGAGGGGGCTCGAGCGACCTCGATAGCGATACGGGCAGTGTTACGATAGTTGCGCCGGTACCCTAAGCTCCGCCATATGCAGCTACCGAATCAACCCTTTAAGCTGGGGGGCCACAGTATGCAAGACAGCCATTAGGGAAGTAATACTAACGATTTTTCGGCGAGACTTGGCTTTTTCACTTTAGAAGAGCTTCATAGCGGGCATCTCTTCGACTACTGATCGTCGTAAATCAGATTATAAATGCTCTTTTAATATCTAGTGTGATTATGATGATGGAACACGACAGAGGTTTTCCTCTGAGCCAGTTGCTAAAAGAGAAGTACTCCTTTTCTGAACCCAAGCTTATGCGTGTGCTAGCGCCAATTTTAAACGAATTAAAGCGCGAGCACGATAAGGGCAGTGTCCATCAACATATTAAACCCACCACTCTTTATATTAAAAGCGATTACTCATCTGGATGGCTCGCCCCGGTTGGTGAAGAACAAGAGCAAGATGTTAACGATGAAAGGGACTCACCTAGATCAAATATCGCCGGTGCCTATGCACCTTTTGAGTTTTACCGAG
>JAHQVY010000150.1 GCA_019634095.1 Cellvibrionaceae bacterium | reverse complement strand
TTTAGGCCTCATGAGCACGCCCCTAAGTGCCCTTGGCGGTGTTGCTCCGCCTTAAATAGAATGGCTATTCTGCGTTGTCGCGCCTTGCCAAGAACAAAATGGACGCACTCCTAACACCCAAATCTCAAGTGTTTTGGGTATATAAACGCTCATTCAGCCAAGCGATGAATTTATGCAGACACCGGGAAAGCGGGTACAGCCCCCTCGCACCGCAAAGCAACTTGCAAATCACCCTGATGACACAAGCGCAATAAACCATTCGGGATCGCCGCTTGCCAACCACCGATAAATAGCTTTGAATATTCGGCAGCACATTAACGGCTATTTGCGAGTAAACCTAAACCTGCCGAGGTGGAGAATAAAAATGGCAAGCTCAGATAAAAAACCCAGCTTAATCTTAGTTATTGGCGTGTCTGGAAGTGGCAAAAGTACCATTGCACAACAACTGGCACAACGCCACAGTTTGCGCTACCTAGATGCCGACGATTTTCACAACGAAGAAAACAAAACTTGGATGGCCAGCGGTAAAGCGCTCACCGACGAGATGCGCATACCCTGGGTAAACTCCATGCGCGAATACCTGCAACAATTGGCCGCCGAGCAACAAAGCTGCACACTGGCCTTTTCCGGGTTGCGTCGCGCTCACCGAAACCGACTGCAACTGCCGGCGTTTCAGCAAATCACCCTGTTTCTCAAAGGCAGCGCGGAACACATTATGCCCAGAATGCAGGCTCGCCAAAATCACTTTATGCCGCCTAACTTGCTGCAAAGTCAATTTGCCGCTCTGGAATCACCGGAAAATGAGCCCGGCGTATGGACTATCGACATCCAACAGAGTGTCGATGAGTGTGTCGAGCAAGCCAGCCGACTGCTGCAATCGACTGTTGCAATCGATACCTAGAACGGGTAGGAAAAACGGGTAAATAAAAAGGAAAACGGGTAAATAAAATGAAAGTTGGCGGCAAAGCCACCATCCAAAACAGCAAGCTGAGGTTGAACCACCGCCCGATATCCTCCACCAACCCGACAATGCCGGCAGCAGCGGCGAAGCTGAGTGGCCAGTTGGAAATACCAGTTGGAAATAGCGGCAACTTGGAAATAGTGGCAAGTTGGAAATAAAGCACAGAGCGGTACTTGATTGTCGGCGTGTTGCTTCGCGGGTACCGAATTTAACCGCGCGTCATCAAACCATAGGTTTCAAGCACCGCACAAAGCTTTTCTTGGTTGATAGGCTTTTTAATGAATTCCAGGGCGCCAAGAGACCTTACCCGCTTGCGAGCCTCCGGCTGAATATCGCCGGAAATAACAATAATAACGCACTTAAGCGACTCATTTTTTACCGTTTCCAACACCCCATAGCCATCCATTTCAGGCATGGTCAAATCGAGAAATACCATCTCCCCCTTTCCAGCCCGAATCGCCTCTAAGGCTTCCAGACCATTTTTAGCAAAGCTCACCTCTACCGACCAAGAAGTTGGCAGTGATCGCGCAACCTGCTTTCGAGCCATGCTCGAGTCATCGCATATGAGTAATGGTATGGCCATGAAGAAGAAAAAACCTTCTAAAACGTTTGTTATCAAAGTATAGCCAGCTATGACCGGCTCGCTAGTGCATCCATCGACTTTCACTAACCAGTTTAGCTCAGATGCACGCAACCGCTGTGTCATTCACGTTCAGTTTTAAAGGTAGACCGGGATACCATAAATACCAGTGTCATTTCAGATTTTTTAGCGCCAGTTTATTACCCGCTAGGAAACAGAGGGAATGCTGTCTAAGCTTCTGCTTATAATTCAACTCAGATATCGGTCGGCGCTCGGAAAAGCTGCCTCAGGTTAACCTCCAAGCTGCGGCGCATCGACTGATCGATGCCCTGGCGCAGCTTATCGAAGTGTTCCTCCCAAGGTTCGCACGGCTCCGCCTTCGACAAGCGCCCCACGTGCTCGAGTGGCGTTTTCACCAAAGCTAGGGCATCCCACAAGCTGATAGCCGACAGGTCTTTGCTGAGTACATAGTCCCCGGCATCAGTAACCGCGATCCAGCGCTCATTCACTAATTGTGCCCGCAAACTTTGCCATTGCGCCAAACCCACCCCAGCCTGAAGGCAATGTTCATCACTGACCTGATCACCGGAGCGCGAGTGCTCGGCGAACACCGCCATGCAGCGCAGTAAGGCACTAATATCGGACAAACGCTCCAGCCGCAAAGAATACAGTCCCTCGGCGATGGTGCGCACAAACACGGCTCCCAACAAAATAATCATCCACGACAAATTAACCCACAATAAAAACAGCGGTACCACGGCAAAGGCACCGTAAATGAGTTGAATACTCGAATTGGCCACAAAGTAACCAAACACCATTTTCATCAACTCGAATAAAACCGCCGTTACCACGCCGCCAAAAAAAGCATGCTTAAATGGCACTCGGCAATTTGGTACCGCGGCAAATAACAGGGTAAAAGCTCCGGCAGCCATAGCCACGGGTAAGAGGCGGAAAAAAGCAGTCGCAACGCCCAGTTCCTGCAAACTGTCAACGAACAAAGTCAAAGACAGCAAATAAGTACTCATTATGAGTCCGGCGCCCAATAGCAGTGGGCCGATGCTTAAGACCGCCCAGTACAAAAGAAAACTGAAAAGGCCTTTGCGGCTGTGTTTCACACCCCAAATAGTATTAAACGTTTTCTCAATATTGGTGAGCATTAAATACGCGGTAACAACCAACATCACCACTCCCACAGCCGTTAAACTGCGCGCTTGAGATGAAAAATCAGATAAATAGTTCTGCACTTCGGTGCCACTTTCCGGGACAAAGTGTTTAAACACCAAGTCCTGCAATTGATCCGCCACACCATCAAAAGCCGGTATCACCGAAAACATAGAATAGGTCACTGTCATTAAAGGCACTAACGCGAAAAGCGTCATGTAAGTGAGTGCTGCAGCACTTTTTTGGCAACCTTTATCGATAAACTCGCCTGCCAGCTCACGTAAAAACCGCCAAATAAGCCTCGCAAATGAAGCCATACCTAGATTGCTTAGCAGGTTTAATTTGTCAGTTAACATTGCTTACGCCTCTGATATTATGTAAACCAAACCGCCTCTGGAGAACACTGAGAAGACAGCTTAATAAAAATGCGCTACCCGATTTACCAAAAAATTTTGACGCAAGAAGCGTATGTTTCCGTTGCGCAATGAATTGAAAGCCACCTAAGGCTTCCACACACCCGATAGCTGCCCGAGGCCGATAGCCAGCCGCGCGACATTCCGCACCGGCCAACTAAAAGCGGAGGTTTCCGGGCGTCTAAAAGACTCATAAACCGAACAATTTGTGCATTTTCCACCAAAACTCAACTCTGCAACTGGTATATTTGCAGAGGTATTTCTTAATTAATACAAGCGAAATTATGCCCATGATAAAAATTTATCATAACCCGCGCTGTTCAAAGTCAAGGCAAACCTTAACCCTGCTCGAAAACAACGGCATTGAACCCGAGGTTATTCTGTATTTGCAAACGCCCCCTTCGGAAAAGGAATTACGCCAATTGCTAAAGCAATTAGGGATAAGCCCCAGAGCACTGCTGCGTAAAAATGAAGAACCGTACAAAACCCTTAACCTCGACGATAAAAACCTAGACGATGCGGCATTGATTAACGCGATGCTAGAACACCCAAAACTGATTGAACGCCCCATCGTTACCAACGGCAAACAGGCTGTACTCGGGCGTCCTCCAGAGAACATTAAAGCACTACTTTAATCTAGGCGGGTTTCCCCTACGTATCAAAACATAAGCTATTTATCAGGAGTTCAATTGCCAAAATCGCGCGAAATTCAATCGACCAAACCGGTTTACCCCACCGTTCTGCGAGCAAAGATGCTATGAGCTCTTGCTACATACTGGTGCTGTATTACAGTGCTGGGGGCGCAACCAGAGAACTAGCCAGGCTAATCGCCAGGGGCGTTGAAGAAAGTGGCCGTTGCGAGGCCGTGCTGCGCACCGTGCCAGCAATTTCAACGAACACCGAAGCCTGTGAACCCAACATACCCAACAGCGGCGATATTTACTGCTCCAAGGAAGACCTGAAACGTTGCAGCGGTCTCGCCCTGGGCAGCCCAACGCGTTTCGGCAACATGGCTGCGGCACTCAAATATTTTTGGGATGGCACCGCAGCTCAGTGGGTAAACGGCGACCTAATTGGCAAGCCCGCTGGCGTATTCACCTCCACGGGGTCACTGCACGGTGGGCAAGAATCTACGCTGCTCTCCATGAGCTTGCCCTTGCTCCACCACGGCATGATACTGGTGGGTATCCCTTACAGTGAGGAAGAACTGCACACCACTCGCAGCGGCGGTACGCCCTATGGCGTATCCCATTACGCCGGCAGCGAGGGCAATTTGGCGATTTCCGATGAGGAGGCAAGCCTGTGCCGCAAATTCGGAATACGCCTGGCCAACTTGGCCGAGAAACTTCACTAAATCCCCAAAAACCATGAATGATATTCGATATTTAAAACAAAAAGCCTCTTATAGCTTCCGCCTGACACTGGGTTTACTCGCCGCTCAATTTGCACTGCTCGCCTACTGGAATTTGAATCGCGCATCGGGCATCAACTGGCCTATCTGGGCTGCACAGTCGGCACCATTGCTATTGCTATTACCGGGCTTGCTAAAACAACACTACCGCAGTTTCAGCTGGCTTTGCTTCGTTCTGTTGTTCTATTTTCTCCGGGCCGTTGAAGGCAGCGCAATGTCGAATGCTCGCCCGTCAGACCACGTATTTCTCGTGTTAACTGTCTGTCTGTTTACTTCCTCGATGTTCGCCAGCCGCTGGCTGCAACGCAGCCGACTCCTGGACTCGGCCACGCATGTTACCCAGTGAGTTTGTTAAACGGCTGCAGCTGCTCTGTCCAAGTTGGCGCTTGGCGGCAGTGACAAACTCTTTTGCACAACCCAAGCACGTCGCCTTTCGCCACAATCGCTTAAAGGTCAACAACCGCGGCAAAATCTCTGTGCTTGAACGGGTTGAAGGGCGATTTTTCCGCCTCAATGCCAACTTAAGCCCCACCGATGACGCCAATATCACCAGTTTTATAGCGGATGAACATGAAGTGGGCAGTTTGAAGCCGGCAAATTTTGATAAAGTACCCTGGAGCTCATCGCAAGCGCGCTTACGCAGTAACGACCCGGCCCTGCACTGGACTTTGCGCAAAGCTTGCGAATGCGCCAAAAAGCAGAAAAGCCTGATTCTGAGCGGCTTTGATGCATTGAAGCACCGGGGCCGCTACTGTATTACACCCGTTCCTTTTCTTCGCAAGCGAAAAGAAAGCGAAAAAGAAAGCGAAAAAGAAAAGGAATG
>JAHQVY010000149.1 GCA_019634095.1 Cellvibrionaceae bacterium | reverse complement strand
TTGGCTTCTGCTTTTCATTTGATTGCAAAAAGCTGCAAAAGCTTGCAATTATATTCGCTTTACCTAGAATCAGCGTTCACACGCTAATAATCCTAAATTAATCAGTTGGATCTACTGCGGACGCCCAATGAACTGAAATTAAAGTGCTTTTTCAATTTTTCGACTGCACCCGTAGAGTGACTACGAATTTGCCGAAAAAGTTAAAAAAATCACTCTAATTTCAGCCCCTTGAGCGCCCTCGCTACGATCCAACTGATTAATTTAGGATTATTAGCGTGTGAACGCTGATTCTAGGTAAAGCGAATATAATTGCAAGTTTTTGCAGCTTTTTGCAATCAAATGAAAAGCAGAAGCCAAAGCGGCAACAAAAACCCTGGCAAACACCAAAGAAACATGGCGAAAGAATATTTTATGCGCCAGTTAAAGGCGCGATTGAATATAAGCGCATATTGCCGACAACTCGTTTTCTATCACCTCAAAACGCTCGTCTCGGGTAAATAAATCTTGCATATGGTATGGCAAATCTACCGACATATTGTCAATCGCCTTGCCGATAGCCTCGGGGAACTTAGCTGGGTGGGCGGTAGCCAAACACACCATGGGTACCGTAAGGTCTGTTTGAGTTTTGCGCGCAGCGTGCAGACCGATGGCGGTGTGGGGGTCTAGCAAGTACTCCGACTGCTGAAACACGTCGCGAATAATTTGCAATGTTGTCTGGTCATCGACACACCCGCTGGCAAACAAAGCACGAGCTTTCGCCAGCGATGCATGCGACAACACCATAGCTTCGCCACTTTTAAAGCCCTCCATCATCTGCTTAATCGCCGCTGCGTCGCGGTCGTACAAATCAAATAACATACGCTCAAAATTGCTCGAAACCATAATATCCATGCTGGGGGAGAGCGAGTGCTGCAGCGGTTTTTTACTGTGATCATTGGCACTAATACAGCGGTGTAAAATATCGTTACTGTTAGTGGCAATCACTAGTTGGTCGATGGGCAGCCCCATTCTTTTTGCCAAATAACCGGCAAAGATATCGCCGAAATTCCCGGTGGGCACGGAATACGATACCTTTCTCTGGGGTGCACCCAGGGCTATAGCGGAGTAAAAATAATAAACAATCTGCGCCATAATACGCGCCCAATTGATCGAATTCACCGCTACCAGCTGGCGCCCTTCGGGGAGAAAACGCTGATCGGCAAAGGCCGCTTTAACAATATTTTGGCAATCGTCAAAATTACCCTGCAAGGCGATATTATTAACATTGTCAGCCAATACCGTCGTCATTTGCCGGCGCTGAACATCGGACACTCGCCGGTGCGGGTGCAGTATAAACATATCGACATTTTCGCAATGCCGACAACCCTCGATTGCAGCCGAGCCCGTATCGCCGGAAGTCGCCCCCAGAATCACCACTTTTTGCTGGCGTTTTTGCAAAATGTAATCCAGCAAACGCCCTAAAAATTGCAAAGCGAAATCTTTAAAGGCCAGTGTCGGCCCCTGGAACAACTCCAGCACCCACCGGTTTTGGCCGAGCTGCACTAAGGGGGCAATTGCCGAGTGGCGGAAACCGTCATAGGATTGATTGACAATACGCTCTAAATCTTGATCGGGAATTTCGCCATCGACAAAGGGAGCAATCACTTTCAGCGCCAATTCGCGATAATCCAAAGCGGCCCAACTGGCGATTTCCTGAGGGCTAAACTGCGGCAGAGATTCCGGCACATAGAGCCCACCATCGCTGGCCAACCCAGTTAAAACCACCTCTTCAAAACTCAAGCTCGGCGCTTGGCCACGCGTGCTAATGTATTTCACTGCTCACTCTCTTATTTTGCCTGTGCCCAACCATTGTGGCGTCAACCCAGAGCCTCTAGGCGTATTTTTACGATCTGTTGGTGAATCGACTCGAGTTCATGAATTTTCGCGATCGCTGAATTTATATCCCGCTCCCGCACGATATTTGTTAACAAGATAACTGGCACCTGCGACTCATTTAACTGGGGCTCTCTCTGCACCAAGGCTTCTATACTAATGCCCGCCTCACTCAACACCTGGCAAACCTGAGATAACACACCCGGCTTGTCTTCGGCGGACATTCGCAAATAGTAACTCGACTCGATATCCTCGATAGGCAATATCGGCAGATTGGCGGCCTGGGTGTTGGCGAAGCCCAAGTGCGGTACTCCGGGGGCCCTGCCGTTGCGCACCGAACGGGCAATGTGCACAATATCAGCGATTACCGACGAAGCAGTGGGCTCAGCACCGGCGCCAGCACCGCAGTAGAGCGTGGCGCCAACCGCATCCCCCTTCACCAGCACGGCATTCATTACCCCATCGACATTGGCAATTAATTGAGATTTGGGAACCAGTGTGGGGTGAACCCGCAACTCCACTCCTTGGTCGCGGCGTACCGCCAAACCAAGATGCTTAATGTTGTAGCCCAACTCACTGGCATAGTGCACATCGATGGGTTGGATCTCGCCGATACCTTCGTTGAATACTTTGTCGCACTGCAAGGGAATGCCGAAGGCAATCGAAGCGAGAATAACCAATTTATGCGCCGCGTCGATGCCCTCGATATCAAAGGTGGGATCCGCTTCCGCATAGCCAAGCGCTTGAGCTTCTTTGAGCACATCGGCAAAGTCTCGGCCTTTGTCACGCATTTCCGTGAGAATAAAATTGGTGGTGCCGTTAATAATGCCCGCCAGGCAGTGGACGCGATTCGCCGCCAAACCCTCACGCAGTGCGCCGATAATAGGAATACCGCCGGCTACTGCAGCCTCGAAGGCTATGGTTACCTTATTAGCTACTGCTTCGGCAAATAACTGGCCGCCATACTCTGCTATCAGTGCTTTATTGGCGGTAACTACGTGCTTACCGCGGCTAATTGCCCGGCTGACAAGCTCTCTAGCCAAACTGGTACCGCCGATCAACTCCACCACAATATCGACATCGGGGTCATCACAAACGGCAAAAACATCCTCGGAAAAACGCAATCCCGACAACTCGTACTGGGGCTTGGCGCGCCGCGAGGCAATATGACTAACTTGGATACGGCAGCCAATTCGCGCCGCTATTTCCTCTGCATTGCGAGTGAGCACATCAAAGGTACCGCCACCCACTGTGCCCAAGCCACAAATGCCTACTTTCAAAGATTCCAAGTCAACATCCTCTGCGAATAATTTAAACTGTATTTTGGGGTTGGCAACGATACTGAGTGCGAAACACGGAGTCAATCATCAAAGCCCTTGGGGATGGCTCTCCACCGCAGCCCAAACGCTAAATAGAGGCTTTACGCAATGCTGATGGCACGGTATGCCTGTTCCGAATACGTGTTCCAAACATGCCTAGCTTGCGGCACAACGACAAACCACGGCGTTGCGACGCAGCTAATAAACTAGGTTGAAACAAGATGATGGGGTAAACCCGGAACCGACAGGCACTGCGGCGTGAGCGAGTTTATCGATTCCCAAACAATTAGTTAATTCCGATACGAGACGCTAGTTTATCGGCGGGCATATAGCCGGGAATCAAATCGCCATTGGTCAGTACAATCGCTGGCGTACCGTTCACCCCCATTTTTTGACCGAGCGCATACTGGCCCGCAACCGGGTTACCATCGCACACATTGGTTTCAATGACTTGACGATTCTTCACTTTAGTGAGCGCATCTTTCGGATCGTCTGCGCACCATGCAGAGGCGATTTTACTGTAGGAACCCGAGGGTATGCCCGCTCGGGGGAAGGCCAAATACCTTACTTCGATGCCTTTTGCGTTCAACGCCGGTACTTCGCGGTGTAGCTTTTGGCAGTATCCGCAATCGACATCGGTAAACACATTGATAACCGCTTTCACTTCGCCCTTGGGCTTAAAGGCGATGGTATCCTCCGCTTTCACCGAGGCAATCAACGGCCCCCGCAATGCGCTCTTTTCTTGCTCGGTAATATTCACGAAGCCGGCTTTAGGGTCGACTCTGTACATTTCGCCAGTAAAAAAGTAATCGCCGCTTTCCACCATATAGATTGACCCGCCACCGCCGGGCACGTCCACGCGAACTAAGCCGGGAACCTCCGTTTTCACCACTTCACCCACTGGGAAATTCGGCCTTACTGCCTGCAGTTTTTCGGTGATTTGGCGCTTGATTTTATCGTCAACTTGCTCCGCAGATTTGGCTGCACCAGCCGCTTTTTCGGGTTCATCTTTTGCATCCACACTGCAGGCGAAAACACCCAAGATAAAAATCGTTCCACGCAACGCCCCGCCAAAACGCTTGCGTACCTGATCATATCGGAACTTTTGCAATTTCACTATAGACCTCATTTGTCTGTTTAATTTAGATTGGATAGCATGACTCATGCAATCGCTTTGGCCAAATTTTGGATCGCGCAAGTCTAACATGGTTCCAAAGCAATGAATCCCGCAACACCGGCAGTATTGAACGCAGAAACTGAGCGATACAGCAGACTATGAGATTCGGATTCCAGTCGACAGGTTAAGAATTCACCGGGTTTACGACTCAAACAGGATAAATTTTGACGCAATTGTTGAAACATTATTCTCAAAGCGGTCGAACATCACGCCATTCACAATAAATTCGAGCAACAATGCATAACGGTGTATAGTCCCCTGAAAAAGAGGATTGGTAAACCCTTCTACATCTATCATAAATAGCAACACAACGGGAGCAAATCATGAAAGTAATCACAGCCATACTAGCGGTTATCGTTGCAATTTCTCTAAGCGCCTGCGGCAAATCGGGCAATGAGTCAGCCGGTTACTCAGACAGCAAAAGTGCGGATGCCGGAAGCTTGGAAAAAACAGCAACCTCGATTAAAGAAAAAGCGAAAGACACGACTAACCAAGTCGTGGAAAAAGCCGGCGAGGTCAAACAACAGGCGAAGCAGGGAATGGCCGACATGGAAAACAAAGCCCAATCGCTTGCCGCAGATGCAAAAGAAAGTATGGGCAGCGCCGCCGGCAAAGCCGAATCGCTTACTGAAAAAGCTGAGGAAAATGTTGACGGCGCCAAGAAAAACCTCGAAGAGGCCGCGACGAACGCCGAAGATACTGCAGAAGATGCTAAAGATAAGGCCAAAAATCTCTTTAAGTAAGCTTATGGCCGACGCCCGCAACGCAGAAAATTGCGAACAACTACAAGGGTGCGGCAACTGAAAGCCATTACAAGCAAAAGGGCGATTGCACAGCAGTCGCCCTTTTGCTATACGGCGCAAGCAGCGCCTTCTTTTTATCCTTGCTTCATTGCAGCGGCGCCATAAAACCTATAGCTACACACCACAATCAATCCCGCATAAAAATCATTGCCGTACAAACACGACGGCAATGCCTTGCTATAGCACCGAACTATTTACTAGTTAAGCTTTTCTTTGATTCTCGCCGCTTTACCGGTTAATTCACGCAAATAAAACAACTTCGCTTGACGCACGTCGCCGCGACGCTTCACTTTAATGCCGTCTAACAGTTTACTGTGGCTTTGAAAGGTTCGCTCAACACCAACACCGTGGGAAATTTTGCGCACTGTGAACGCAGAATTTAAGCCGCGGTTACGCTTGGCAATCACCACGCCTTCGTATGCCTGCAGCCGCTCGCGATTGCCTTCTTTTACTTTTACCTGAACCACTATGGTATCGCCGACGCTGAATGCGGGCAGATCAGATTTAAGCTGTTCGTTCTCCAGCTCCTGAATAATTTTGTTTTTTGAACTCATGGATCGCTCCCAATAGTAAACGTTGCGGCCGAAGCCAGCTAATCAGATAGTTTCCCGTCTCGACACCAACAGCGTCCTGGGGGTTAAATTACGTTGCTCTAAAATTTGCACGAAGCTGCCACGTTTAACACGTGGTAATTAAAACCGACAAAGCCACCCGAAATCGGGGCTAAATCTCATCGCTGTCTAAAGACTCAAGTAAGCGACGCTCTTCAGCACTTAACGGTACTGTCTCGAAAAGATCGCGTCGGCGTGACCAAGTTCTCCGCAAAGATTGTTCTCGCCGCCAATTGGCTATGCGCTGATGATCGCCCGACAACAACACCTCTGGCACCTGCATCCCTTCATAGATCTCGGGTCGAGTATAGTGCGGGCAATCTAAACGA
>JAHQVY010000148.1 GCA_019634095.1 Cellvibrionaceae bacterium | reverse complement strand
CGGAAATTTCAATAGCTTTTTTATAACTGCCCGCCTCCGGGTAATAAAACCATAGGTAACTTAAACTGTCGCCGTCGGGGTCGTAAGATTCACTGGCATTAAACGTTACATAGTCTCCGGAGTGGAAAGTCCAATTGCTAGCATGATTTAATTTAGGCACTGGCGGATGATTCACATCTTTATAAGCACTAATAGTCCAGTCCATACGTGCGGCAAAATCATTTTGAAAATCCTCCCGCCAGCGCCATAAGGTTTCTTTATATCCGGTAAAAGTTTGCTGAGCTTTAGTTACCGCGCGACCAAATTTACTGGGAATATATGGGGTATAGGTATCGATAGCATTGGTCCATATTTTTCGCGTTTCCGGGGCAATCTCTACAATCGAACCGCCATCTTTAGTTAGGGTGAAATCCGGTTTATACAGTTCATAGCGGCCGCCCCAGCCACCCCAGTCTGGGCGCTCTGCACTATTTAAGCCATTGGGAATAAGCGATAGGTAAGCCGGCGTATCGCCCTCTATACCCCAAGCAACGTCGGGGTACAGGGCTCCCAGGGGGCCATGATTTTGCTGAATGTTTTGTGCCAGCCAAGCGCTGCCAATGCTGCTGTTATCAATGCCACTGACAACAGCACTAATACCGGTCCAGGTTGCGCTTGCGTAATCATCGCCAGGGGTCACAATATAAAATAAATCGGGGAAATTATTGCGAATCCAGATACCGCTGTCGTCCTGGTCGGAAATAGTATAAACGCGCAGCTTAGCAATTAAACGTGCCGCTTCTTGCTCGCTTTTCGTGGTTTTTATTTTGTGCAAGGCCTGCGCCAGGGTATTTACGCCCCCCCATACAGAAATCCATAGCGGCCGTTGATCCGGTGCTTGCAAACGCTGAATTATCCACTCCGAACCCTCAGAATCCTTACCATCGCCCACCGCGAGCATGCCGTAACTCGGCAGCCCTTTTTTTACCAGTTTTTTTAGGTTTTTGGCACTGGGAAACCCGGTTTCATGCTGATTTAAATTCGATTGTACTTTGCCGTAAGCCCCAAGTACTTTGTGTATCGATTGTGGATTGACTTCGTTTCTCAACCAGCAAGAGGTGGTGGCCACCAAACCCTCAATGTCAATTTGATTGGCATACAACAGCAGGCGCACAAGCGACTGCGTATCGTCAGGATCCGCTTCCATATCGGTTAAAACAATCAAACGGTGTTTCTCTGCAAACGCAGCCTGCGAAGCCAAAAACAAAACTAAACAAAAACTGGAAAAACACAGAGATACAAATGCTTTACGCATAAAAACTCCTAAACTTAACTTGTCTTTTATTTTTTGCTGCTACAACCAATCGCACAATATACGGTGGTACATGGGCACATAGCATAGCTTGATTTTCAAAGTAAAGTTTTTTCTTATTGTGAGTGATGGCGTTGTTAGAGGGTTAACATACTACAGAATTCGAGACCAGATAGCACCGGGTATAAGGCTTAAATAAACCTGCATTAGAGCAGCGACGCATGCGTAAACTGCGTCCGCGAGCCAATACTAGTGTAGTGTCTCAAACTAAGGTCACATATAGACGAGACGAGACGCATTTTTGAAATAATATGTTCAACAATAAACAGGGGGAAATGCGACTCGCCCTTCGGGAAGCCACCCTAAGGCTCACAGCGGTGTTCCTGCCTTGACAAGGGAACAACCATTGCCTGCAAGCAGCGCCTTGCTGTGAGCCTTATGGAGACTTTCTATATATACCCAATTTCATACCGCGATCAACAAAACGCGGGTGACGAGTTTATAGGGAACAATAACCGTAAATTTGAGACAGGGCATATGCTTTCTAAGCTGGTATAGCACTTAATCCTAAATTAAGCCTGAAAGCCTGTAGATACAGGGTTTGCTGAAGCGGAGGCAGTTCGGGCATTACCCATTTATATTTAGCCACCTATTGACAAGGGATGGCCCAGGAAAGGCTTGAGCGGCCTGGACAATACGCCGGCCGTTGCAGAGGCTACAGCTAAATTAAGTGCAATTTGGTGATTGCTGAGTTTATCCTTGGAAGGGAATAGTGGCGAGATTAACAGGCAAGCTAGCCTGCCTTAACGATAAGCATCACACCGTCGTGGTCTACAACCTCGACAACCGCCCCAGCAGGCAAATCGATATCAGCTTTTACTGTCCAGTGGGCATCGGAAATTTGCACTTTGCCGGTGCCGTTTTCTAAGGGAGTAATCAGTTTGACTTTAGTGCCAATTAATCGACCCACAGGATTGTTGAGTAGTGGGTCTTCGGTTTTTATTTTGCTGGGGTTAAAAAAGTGCCAGTACACGATTGTGATGGCAATCGCCAAAACGGTATAAAGCGTCCATTGAATGGTCCAGCTCAAATCGAAAGCCATGGTAATTAACATCATAATCAGTGCGGCTGCGCCCGCACCCAACAAAAAACCGACGCCGCCAATACTCAATTCTACCAGCAGCATGATGCAGCCCATGGCAGCCCAAAACCAAGATGAGTCAATACCTTCAATGTTCACAGTTTGCCCCTCCCTAATCGGGTTCGGGTTCGGGTTTGCTTTTGGTTTTCGCAGAGTCGATCAACTCCTTAATGCCCGCGAGGGAACCGATAATATCGCTGGCCTCCAAGGGCATCAACACCACCTTGCTATTTTCAGAGCTGGCCAGCTTACCCAATGCATCGACATACTTTTGCGCAATAAAGTAATTCACCGCGTTGATATCCCCTTTGGCAATCGCTTCGCTCACCATATACGTGGCTTTGGCCTCGGCCTGGGCTTGTCGCTCACGGGCTTCCGCTTCCAGAATTGCTGCCTGCTTTTTACCTTCTGCACGCAATATTTCCGCTTCTTTTGCACCTTGGGCAGTTTTTATATCGGCTTCTCTCTCGCCCTCGGCGCGAAGAATTTCCGCCCGCTTATTTCGCTCCGCTTTCATTTGGTTGGCCATTGCGTCAACCAAATCTTGGGGCGGCGAAATATCGCGAATCTCAATCCGAGTCACTTTCACACCCCAAGGAGAGGTGGCCACGTCGACTTTAGAAAGCAACTGCGAGTTAATCACATCGCGCTTCGATAAAATGGAGTCCAACTCCATTGAACCCAGCACCGCGCGAATATTGGTGGTTACCAAGTCCTGCATCGCCTTTGCCAAGTTATTTACTTCGTAAGACGCTTTTACGGTATCGATAATTTGAAAAAAGCACACCGCATCCGTTTCCACTGTCGCGTTATCTGCGCTGATCACTTCTTGGGGCTCAATGTCGAGCACCTGCTCCATCACGATCACTTTCTTGCCGATATGATCGATATAGGGAATTACCACGTTAAAACCAGGTTTTAATAAACGTGTGAAACGCCCCCA
Source organism: Cellvibrionaceae bacterium (assembly GCA_019634095.1). Lineage (GTDB taxonomy): Bacteria > Pseudomonadota > Gammaproteobacteria > Pseudomonadales > Cellvibrionaceae > JAHQVY01. The sequence goes on along the minus strand of JAHQVY010000148.1, from coordinate 16,635 downwards.
TCGCTCCACTGTCCACTCTTGTCCTTGGGGCACACTCTTCCAGCCCGCGTAGATAGTGGTCAAACCCAGCAGCACGAAAACAATCACTGCGATATTCATACTTACTAGCACATTGTCGTCCTCAACAGCAGAATTTCACCGAATTATACTGACAACTTTTACAAGTTGCGCAGCTCTTTTCTTAAAATCTTTCCTACCGGAGATTTTGGCAGGCTGTCGCGGAACTCCACTAAACTGGGTACTTTATAGGCAGTAAGTTTGGTTTTGCAAAATTGGCGCACCTTTTGTTCATCGGTCCCATCTTGGTCGGCAACCACAAACAACTTCACTTTCTCGCCGCAATCTGGGTCGGGTATACCAATGGCAGCGGCTTCCAGCACCTCGGGCATCAAACTCACCACATCCTCAATTTCGTTGGGATAGACATTAAAGCCTGACACTAAAATCATATCCTTTTTGCGATCGACAATTTTTAAGCGGCCCTGTTCGTTAATCACGGCGATATCCCCGGTCCGGAACCAACCATCGGGACTTAGCGCCTTGGCCGTTTCATCCGCCCGCTGCCAATAGCCCTGCATCACTTGTGGACCCCGCACACAAAGCTCGCCCGCTTCCATGGGCCCTAAAACTTGATCCTCATTGCCGATAATTCTGACTTCGGTTTCGGGCACCGGAATGCCAATGGTGCCTAGATGAATGTCTTTGGGTTGATTGCTCGATACCACCGGGGAGGTTTCACTCAAGCCATAGCCTTCACAAACCGCACAACCGGTGATTTTATGCCAGTTTTCAGCCGCATCTTTGGTGAGAGCCATGCCACCCGCAGCGCTGACCATCAAGGATGAAAAGTCCAATTTTCTGAATTCCGGATCTCGGCAAAGAGCAGTGATTAAGGTATTTATGCCAATAAACACCGCCACGGGAAACTCGGCCATGCTTTTAATGACCGTGTCCAGCTGGCGCGGGTTGGGAATCAATACATTGTGGCAACCGCCAGCGAAACCGCACAAAGCGTGCAAATTGAAAGCAAAAATATGGTAGAGCGGCAAACAGGCCAGAAACACCCCTTTGCCTGTTGCCACCACTTCAGGTAGGTGAGTTAGCACCTGCCAAACATTACTCGTCAGATTGTGATGAGACAGCACCGCCCCCTTCGCCACGCCGGTTGTGCCGCCGGTATATTGCAGCACCGCGGTATCCTCGGGAGTCATTTCAATGTTGGGCAGGGGGGGCAGAGAGATGTTTAAGCACTCGCGGAAGGAAATACTGTTTTTAAATTCAAAGGGGGGCACCTGTTTTTTCACGTACCGCACCACAAAATTGATTAACAGCCGTTTCGGCAATGGGTGCAAATCCCCCACTCGCGCCACAATAACGCGCTCGACAGGGGTATTTTCCAGCACTTTGGCGGCGCTCGACGCGACATTCTCCAGCACCACCAAGGCTCGCGCTCCGCAGTCTTTGAGCTGGTGCTCAACCTCGCGCTCGGTATAGAGCGGGTTCAAGGCGGTCATTACCACCCCGGCGCGAATCGCACCGTACATGACCACCGGAAAGTGCAGTAAATTAGGTAGCTGAACCGCCAACCGATCCCCCGGTTTCAAGCCGAGACTGTGATGCAGGTATTTGGCAAACTGCAAGCTGAGTTGGTCAACATCATGATAGCTCAGGGTGTGTCCCAAGCAGGTATAGGCAGGGTTTTGTTTAAAGCGGGAAAAGGTATGCTCAACCAGCGCTTGCAAGGTCGGATGCCGCTCAATCATTGGGAAACTCCTAGCGTGTTAAGTGTCGAGAATGCTAGCCTGGCGCACACTGCGGCCGGTAATCCAGGCTTTGCTTATAAAAACACAAAACCCAAACCGGCCCAACTGTGAGCGAACTCGAATGCCCAGAAAAACATCCTCACTACTCAACATCAGCAAGTAAAACTAGAACCTAAAACTCACTTAGCTCATGCGCCATTAGATTGCCTGCACCCGATTTTATGGTATCCACCAAGGCTCGAGTACGAGGTAAAATACGCTGGAAATAGAAACGAGCGGTTTTTATTTTAGAGTCCGCCAGTCCGGTTTCAATGTCATCGCCACGCGACGCCACCGCGGCTCGGCACCAAAAATAAGCCAGGGTCACGTAACCGGAATACATTAGATAATCGACGGAAGCGGCACCGACTTCCTCCGGGTCATTTAAGGCCGCCATACCCACATGCAGGGTAATATCGCCCCATTCGCGGTTGATGGCCGCCAGCGGCTCAACGAACTCGGCAAATTCCGCAGCGTCGTGCGCCTCGCAAAATTTGTGAATAATTTTAGTAAAGCGCTTCAGGGATTCACCTTGGGTCATAAGTACTTTCCGGCCCAGTAAATCTAGCGCTTGGATGCCGGTGGTGCCCTCGTAAAGCATTGCGATGCGCGCATCGCGCACATTTTGCTCCACCCCCCATTCATTAATATAACCGTGGCCTCCGAAACACTGTAAGCCGAGGTTCGCGGATTCAAACCCAACCTCGGTGAGAAAGGCTTTTGCAATGGGCGTAAGCAGGGCTAACAGCGTTTCCGCTTCGGCTTTTTCGTCTTTATCTGAGGCGTGCTCTTCGGTATCCATCAGCATCGCACAATAGTAAAGCAACATGCGGCCGCCTTCGGCAAAGGCTTTTTGCGTGAGCAGCATCCTGCGCACGTCGGGGTGAACAATGATTGGGTCTGCCGGACCCTCTGGGTTTTTGTCGCCGGAAAGCGAGCGCATTTGCAGGCGCTCTTTGGCATAGGCAAGGGATTTTTGATAACCCAGCTCGGCGTGGGCCAGCCCCTGTATGGCGGTACCAATTCTCGCGGCATTCATAAAGGTAAACATACAGTTCAAACCGCGATTTTCCTGCCCCACCAAATAGCCGGTGGCGCCATCAAAATTCAGCACACAGGTAGCGTTGCCATGAATACCCATTTTATGCTCAATCGCACCGCAATTCACCCCGTTACGCTCGCCGACCTCTCCCGACGCATCGGTGAGAAATTTCGGCACAATAAACAGAGAAATACCCTTAGTTCCCGGGGGGGCACCCGGCAGGCGCGCCAGCACAATATGCACGATGTTTTCTGCCAGGTCGTGTTCGCCCGCCGAGATAAAAATTTTGGTTCCGCTAATGGTGTAACTGCCATCGCCGCGAGGCTCGGCCTTGGTACGCAGCATCCCGAGATCGGTACCGCAGTGAGACTCCGTTAAACACATGGTACCGGTCCAATCGCCCGAAACCAGTTTTTTTAAGTAGGTGTTTTTTTGGTCTTCAGTACCGTGCAAGTCTAGGGTGCGCATCGCGCCATGGGAAAGCCCGGGGTACATCGCCCAAGCCCAGTTCGCTGTGCCACTCATCTCGCTTAAGAGGGTGCCTAGAGACTCGGGCAGCCCCTGGCCGCCATATTCGCTGCGATGGCACATGGATGGCCAACCGGCTTCCACAAAACGCTGATAGGCCTGTTTAAAACCCTGGGGTGTCGTTACTACACCGTCTTGGAGAGTGCAGCCCTCGGCGTCGCCAACCGCGTTGAGAGGGGCGAGTTCATTTTCCGCAAATTTGGCCGCCTCTTCCAGTATCGCCTCAACCACATCGCGCGTTACATCATCGGCACAGGGCAGACTTGCACAGTGAGTGTGGTAATCGAGCACTGAATGCAGCGCAAATTTCATATCTGTAGTGGGAACTTTAAAGTCGCTCAAAATACTCTCTCCTAGCTATAAAACTCAATAATAAGCAATACTTTTTTGTTTTAAATTGTAGTTATAAAACACTAAAAATTCCCGTTCAAGCTAGCGCTTTGGAGGGAATGCCGAAAATAAGCGCGCGAGCTTTTTCTCTAAACGCACTTGACGCTGAACCGGGGTATCGCTTTTAATCACCCGACCTTCAGTCACACCTCGCCACACCACAACATCGGTTTTGGCGTCGACAATGTCGATGATAACACTGCCCTGCTGGTAGTAAGAGCTGGTGACATCGGGGGTTTCAAAACCATAGCGGTAACCAAAACCATAGCGATAGAAGCCAAAGTTGGCGTTGTAGCTATCGACGCGCATTTTTTCTTCCACCACAAAAAAGTAACGCACTAAGAAATCGGCTTGATCTTTTGTTACGGGGCGATATCTTTTTGTCAATTCCCGATTGATTAATCCACCTAGACGCCTGACATCCAGCTGGGAAACCTTTGGGTTATCGTAGATTTTTTTATCCACCGGCAACATAGAGAAATTTTGCAGTGCAGAAAAGTCATAGAATGTTTCGTAATCCGTGGACACTCTGGTGTTGCTGCAAGCGGCAACGACGACAAGCGCGACCACCGCTGTTAGTAATTTGTGTAACATCTTTATTCACCCATTTATTTATTTCGCAAAGAATTGACTAACCAAAGCAAAAAACCAGCTGGCAGCGCGATTGCGAGCAACAATACCAGCAACCCGAGGCTGATAAAAAAAAACTCCTTAACTTGTTGCCAACTCAATCCAAAGCGATAGCTTAACAACCACAAGCCGCTGGCACAGGCCAACATAGTCGTATAGACATTTGCGCGCCGGCTAAATTTCATTTTCACCTTCAAACTGTTATGAATCCTCAAATTTAAATACGTCACAATTCGCGATATAGATCTATTAACACGCTACGCACCGCGAAGCCTTGCAGTCGCCGCATCGCGCAGTGCTTAAGCAACGACCTGCCAGAACCTGCCCTGACAAAACTTAGAGCTTAACAAACTCTTGTACCCAGCGGCACCTTAAGCAGTGCGGCTGCGCGCCGGGCGCAGCGCCGTCGGGAAGCTGCCAAGAAAAAGCGTGCATGCCAAATAATTCAGTTTCGAGATGAACCGTAGCGGAGACCCAATACATGCGATTGAGTAAATTTTCAAAATGAATAATCCATTCATCCCATTCGTACTCGATGGCGCGATAAGCTGCGCCAAAATGAATGATGGGACTTTGAAAGCCATTGGTCTGACTGGCGTCAAAGTGAGACAGGGCAAACATATCTTGGGAGAGAAAGGGCCACTCGTCATCTTTTGGCAAGCTGAAAATGACTTGGCGGTTACAATACTGCCGTTCAACCACATCGCGATGGCGGGAGGCATCCCGGATACAACCGTAGACTATGGATTCCTGAGACATACGGATTCCTGAGGTGCACAGCTCAAAACACAAGTAATAAAAAGTCGTTTAAGTATCATATTTTCGCCCAGCATACCGCCCATAAGGACTGCAAATCAACAAGTTACAGGACCGAAGTCAAAAACTGCCAACCTTTTCATTGCGGCAAAAGCGCCATGGAAACCGAGGAACATAGGAACATAGGAACATAGGCGGTAACAACCGCGAACCCTATCTGTCGCGGTATATTGGAGACACGGCTTTAGAATGGCCACCAAGAACCCGAAGCGAGGCGCGGCTCGCAGGACTTCAACTGCGAATGATACGCTTTAGCGCGCCGCTCGACTTTTTTCGCTACCCGCCGCAGCCATTTTTTCTTGCGATAGGTTTTGCGCTTAAATCCGCCGTGGCCTTCATGGTAGGCCAAATATAGGTTGTAAGGATCTTTGGCGGAAATACTGGATTGCTTTACGCTCATATGGTTGTACCAGGAGACAAAGTCGATCGCATCGTCGAAATCGCTGCGGTCTGCGCGCCGGTGGCCGGATTTTTCGCGATACCAGTCCCAGGTGGTTGTTTTCGCCTGGGCATAGCCGAAGGCGGAACTCGGGCGCGGCCCGGGAATGACCCAGAGAATCTTTTTCCGGGGAGGTTTTGCGGTAGCTTGAAAACGGCTCTCCTGATGGATAATGGCCATATTAATGGCAATGGGGCTGCCCCAACGTTTCGAGGCTTTTTTCGCATCGCCGTACCAGCTGCGCTTCTCCTTAAAAATTGAACAAATATTATTCATTTTTTTTGGCGGTGCAGCAGAGCAGCTGGCCAGGAATACGAAGCTTCCCAGAAACAGCAATAAGACATTTTTTCCCAAGCTTAGCATCAACTAGCTTCCTCACATTCCTTCAACAAATTGACAAGGGCCGCTTCGTCCAGAATATCTATGCCGAGATCTTCCGCCTTCGAAAGTTTAGAGCCCGCATTGGCCCCTGCCACCAAGGCAGAGGTTTTCGCAGAAACACTGCCCGCAACCTTGGCTCCGAGTGCTTGCAGTTGTTCTTTGGCCGTGTTCCGATCCATCGACGCCAAAGTGCCAGTGATCACATAGGTCTTTCCCTCCAGCGGCAATTCAAGGCTCGTCGCAGGTGCCACATCGGGCCAGTGAACACCGTTTTCACGCAGAGCGGAAATAACCGCTAGATTGTTAGCATTGCAGAAAAATTCGGCAATAAATTTCGCCACTACTGGTCCCACATCAGGCACCGATTGAAGCGCCTCCTCCGAAGCTGCCTGCAGCGCTTCGAGGCTGCCAAAATAGCTCGCCAGGTTTTTCGCGGTAGCCTGCCCAACTTCACGTATACCTAGAGCGTAAAGAAACCTGTCCAGGCGGGTAGCGCAACTCGTCTGCAGTGCAGCAATAAGATTTTCGGCAGACTTCTTTCCCATGCGTTCCAGCTGAGAAATTTGCTCGGCATTCAAACGATACAAGTCGGCTGGAGATTGCACGCAATCCAAATCCACCAACTGTTCCACCAGTTTGTCGCCAAGTCCCTCAATATCCATGGCGTGGCGGCTGGCAAAATGTTTGATGGCTTGTTTGCGCTGTGCAGCACAAACCAAGCCGCCGGTGCAGCGAATGATGGTCTCTCCTTCCACCTTCACCAAGTCCGATTGGCACACTGGACACTGGGAAGGAAATTCGATGTCGAAGACTTGCTCTGGGCGCCGGCTGTGCACCACCGAGACAATCTGCGGGATCACATCCCCCGCCCTTCGCACCACCACAAAATCGCCCACTTTCAGCGCTAGACGCTCAATTTCATCGCGGTTGTGCAAACTGGCGTTTGACACCGTGACACCGCCGACAAAAATAGGCTCGAGACGCGCCACAGGCGTAATTGCGCCAGTGCGCCCCACTTGAAACTCAACTTCCCGCAGCTGGGTGATCTCTTCCTGCGCCGGAAACTTGTGGGCGATTGCCCATCGGGGAGCGCGCGACACCGCACCCAACTGCTGCTGCAAGTCGATGCGATTTACTTTAAACACAATACCGTCGATATCATAGGGCAGCTGAGCTCGCTGTGCCGCCAAGAATTGATAGTACTCTTCGCAACCTGCTGCCGCCATCACACTTTGACGCAGGTCGGAGACGAGAAACCCCCAGTCGCTAAGCACTTGTAGGATAGCCAAGTGGGTATCGGGGAGCGCGCCTTCTACATAGCCCACGCTGTATACGCAGCATTCGAGAGGGCGTGCAGCCGTTATTCGCGAGTCCAGTTGGCGCAGCGAGCCCGCAGCGGCATTGCGCGGATTAACAAACACCTTGTCACCCCGGGAGGCCACTGTTTGATTGAGCTTCGCAAAACCTTCGTGGGGCATGTAAACCTCGCCACGCACCTCGAGAACAGCCGGTATCTTATCGCCTCTGAGCTTAAGCGGCACCGATTGAATAGTGCGCACATTTTGAGTGATATTTTCACCCGTGCTGCCATCACCTCGGGTCGCGGCCCGCTGCAAATTGCCATCGCGATACAAAATGCTCACCGCAATACCGTCGAACTTCGGCTCGCAGGCGTACTCGATAGCCTCTTCAGTTTTTAGACGATCGCGTACCCGCTTATCGAAGGCCAGCATATCTTCGCTGCCGAAAGCATTGTCCAGTGACAGCATCGGCAGTTCGTGGGTAACGCTTTCGAATTCGGTTAAGGGCTCAGCCCCAACCCGCTGGGAAGGAGAGTCTGGCATAACCAATGCCGGGTACTGCGCTTCAATTTGCAGCAAATCAGCAAATAGGCGATCGAATTCGGCATCGGGAATTTCCTGGCTATTTTCTAAGTAGTAACATTTACTGTGGTATTCGATTTGTTGCTTTAGAGCTTCGTAGTGCTCAATAACAGATGGGCTAGGTTTCGCCACAGGCTAAGTCGACTCCTTATTTGCGCGCGAGGCGGCGCTTACGCTGGTATTCAATCACTCGCTGGCGGCCATGTTCAAGGGTTTGCAAGGTCATCACACTGCGGTTCTCATCTTTTAGTTGACCATTGAGAGCCTGGGCTAAACTCTGCGCGGTATAAGCCAGCAGATTATAGGCGTCTAGAGAGACGCTTTCGGACTCTGCTTCCAGTGAAGCCGGCAGCGGCAAACTCAGAAACATACTCAAACCAGGGGTGCTAAAGGTTTTCATCGAAGCCAGGTTAAAGCTGCCCGGCATCACCATATTCGCCAAACTAAATAGCACCGGGCCGGAGCCATCATCGTTAATATGACGGTGAAAGATATCCATTTCACCAAACTTCATATCCAGCAACATAAGAGCCGTAAGCAAGTCCGCCCCTTGGAAAAGCTCGTTGCGCCGCGCCGTCACATTGATAATCAACACCTCTTCCGGTTCGATAAACTCTTCCTCTCGCTTAGTTTGTTCTACTTTTGATTGGGGACGCGCATCCATTTTTTGTTGCGCTTTTTTTGACGGGCGACCTGTGTCCGTTTTTTGCTCTGCTTTTGATTGGCGAGGCCTGCTCTTTTCAAGGGCCGATTCGGGTTCTACCGGTACTTGGGCCGACAAAGCCTCACGGTCATGTCCCTCGCCTTCGGTTACTTGCGCTTCGACGGCGACATCGGTGGCGGTTTCTGCAACGCCACCGGGGCTTGGCACTTGGGCTGCTGCTGCCACAGTTTCTTGGCCGAGTACTTCGGCTTCTGCGGGCTGCGAACTATCGGCCTGTCGTTTGGCCCGCACGCCCCAAAAACTGGCTGATGTTTCTGCAGTAGGAGCATCGTTAGGCTGTTGCGCTCGCCCATGATTAGTCGACACCGAGTTTGCTTGTGACCGCTCGCTTTCATCGATGTGTTCCAGTTCATCCAGGCTGGTGCCTGTCTGGATTGTAGGCTCCACCTGCTGCGAAAATTCCTCGGCTCGGCCTTCGGCCTCCGGTCCCGCTTCATCAAGCTTTAGCGCTACCTGCTGGGGAATACAGTTCGGAGCGCCGGCGGTAAGCCTGCTGGTTTCGAAGGATTCGCGCAGCGAGCTGTTCACGGTGACCACGTCTTCGGCTCCCCGCTGTTTAACCACACGAGCACCGCCGCTGGGAAACTCGCTCGGCAAAACTTTATTTTCGCTAATACGTTTATCTGCTCGCTTGGCATTGCGTGACAGTTGAATATTCTCTCGGCGTGTTTTTCGCCAACGTCGAATACCATCGAACACAATAACGAGAATAAGCAGCAAAATTAATGCTATGACCCAGTCGCGCATAGTTTCTGGTCTTCTCCTCTAGGTTGTTAGCGCCTAATTCATCTTATATTGCGGCTAATTCAGCCGCCTTGTCGACATCGACAGAGACAATGCGCGACACGCCCGGTTCATGCATGGTCACCCCCATCAATTGGTGGGCCATCTCCATCGCTATTTTATTGTGAGTAATATAAATGAATTGTACATGCTCTGACATCTGTTCGACCATGCGGGCATAACGCCCCACATTGGCATCGTCCAAGGGCGCATCAACTTCGTCCAACATGCAAAATGGTGCCGGATTGAGGCGGAAAATGGAAAACACTAACGCTATCGCGGTGAGGGCTTTTTCGCCACCTGAAAGCAGATGAATGGTGCTGTTTTTCTTACCCGGCGGACGCGCCATAATGGCAATGCCGGTGTCAAGCAAGTCATCACCGGTAAGCTCCAAGTAGGCGTGGCCGCCACCAAAAACCTTGGGAAACAGCTCTTGAATGCCGGTATTTATCTGATCGAAGGTTTCTTTAAAGCGCGTGCGAGTCTCGCGATCGATTTTTTTGATGGCGTTTTCCAATGTTTCGAGGGCTTCGCGAAGGTCTTCATCCTGGGCATCCAGATAAGTCTTGCGCTCCGATTCGAGCTTGTACTCGTCGATAGCCGCCAAGTTAATTGCGCCCAATCGCGAAATCCGTGCGGCAAATTTTTCCAATTCGCCGGCTAAATCGTCCTCGTTATCGCTTTCTTCGAGCTGTTCCAATACCTGTTCCAATACATGATCGGTCTCCTCTAGCTGCTGCCGCAGACTTTGACTCTGCACATCCAATTTCTGCGCTTCGAGGCGCGCCGTTTCCAGTTTGGCGCGGTGATTGGTGATGGCACTTTCAGCTTGTTGACGCAGACGCTCCGCCTCTTTGAGCTGAACTTCCACGCCTTCGACCGATTTGCGCGCCTCGGCGAGCTCTTGTTCCACCGCAATGCGCTTTTGCAACAGCGCCTCTAACTGGGAGCGGTCATTTTCCAAGGGCTGGACATTGTCTTCCAGCGCCATTTTTAAATTTTCACGCCGCTCTTCCATGCGTCGCACTTGATCCTCCAGGCGCTGCAGGCCCTGAGTGATCGCTTCCAGCTGGGTTTTAACAGACTGGAAGCGCATCGCCAATTCGTGGGCGCGATCTTTGTGAGAGCGGGCACTTTGACGGGCTTGCTCTAAGCGACCGCGCAGCTCTTCACGACGGGCCATTAAGCTCTCGCGCTGCTCGGTGTCTCGCTCCATTTTTAACATCGCCTCCTGCAGCTGGGAGCGCGCATCGATCAAATTTTCCGATTCTTGATCCATCTGCTCTCGCGCCTCGGCAATATCTTGCTCCGCGCGCTGGCGACGCTCTCTCACTTGTTGCACCTTGGCCTTGCGCGCCGCCAACTGCGAGCGTTTGTCGTTTGCAACCCGGTTTTGGTCCTCCAACTCGCGGCGCAATGCATCGCGCTTGTGCTCCGCCTCGGTCAAGCTCTGTTTGGTGTTGGCAAAATCCTCGCTCAGCAGCGCCTCACGCTGCTCCAAGTGCTCGATTTTCGCCGCCAGCAGTGACAGCTCTTCAGCGCGCGCAATCGTGCCGGCATTGGTGTCTTCGCCGCGTACCAAACGCAACCAATGTTTACCTAGCCAAATTCCGTCTTTGGTTACAATCGACTGGGTTTCGCTAATTTGATCGCGGCGGGCCAACGCCTCCGCGAGATCCTCCGCAATCAAAACCCTCTGCAAGTGCTGTGACAAATCGAGATCGGAGTGAACCTTTTCAGCCAAACTACCCGGAGCGGCATTGCCACCGGAAAACAGGTTAGAAATCACATTAAGTTCGCCACTGCCGAACTGATTAATGCGCTCTGACCACGCGTCCAAGTGCTGGTCAATACATAGGGACTGAAGCGATTTGCCGAGCACCACTTCCGCGGCCCGATCCCAGCCGTCCGCTACGGAAATTTTCTCCGCCAGGCTCGGCAAGCCCTGTAGCCCCTCTGTTTCCAGCCATTCACCAAAAGCGCCAGAAGCGCCCAAAGCGGCCTGCTGCAGGGCTTCGAGAGAGGCGTGACGCCCCTTGCTCGATTGCGAGTCGCTGCGCAGTGCGTCGCGCTGATCCGACAACTCGTGCTGCTTATCACGCAAAGTTTGGATGCGCTCTGATAGCTGCTCCAGCTCGACGCCTTTCTCTTCGCTACTCAATTCAGCGGCGGCTACCTCCTCCTCGAGTATCGCAATATCTTCTTCCGCATCGCCGACCTGTAAGGTTTCCCGCTCCGCCTGCAGCTTGCGAGTGCGCTCCAGCAAACGCTGCTGCACCTGCTCGAGATATTGAATCCGCGACTGCTGCACCTCGGCCTGTTGCTTGGGCTCCGCCGCTTTCTGGTTGAAAGCGTCCCACTCCTGCTGCCACTGGTGCATACCGTCTTCCGCCTCGAGCAACACGGCGTTGGCGCCCTCTTCACTTTCGCGCAAAATCTCTAGCTCGGGCTCAATTTCTAAAATCTCCGCCTTCCAACCCTGCGCTTTGCCACTGTCTATTTCACGGTGTTCGCGGGCTTCAGTGCAGTCTTTTTCCAACTGCGCCAAATCGACCTTCATTTGGCGGTCGCGCTCTTCGACATGCTTGATGCTCTGTTCGGTGCGAGCGATATCCGAGCCGATGGAATAATAACGACCCTGCACTTCATTAAATTTCTCACCCAACTCCAAGTACTCGGCGCGGTACTTTTCGATGGAGGAATCCTGATGCACTTGACCGGTAACACTGGCTTCAACTTGCAGCTCCAATTCGCGTATTGCACCGTGTTGCAGTTTTGCTTGTGCATCTAAGGCGCGAATCCGCAAGCCCTGCAGCTTGGCTTTTACTACCCGCTCTTGCGCTTTGAATTCAGAATATTTCTCCGCTGCTTGGGCCTGGCGCTGCAAACGAGAGAGTTGTCGCTCAAGTTCATCGCGAATATCGGTCAAACGCTCCAAATTTTCCTGGGTACGACGCATGCGGTTTTCGGTGTCGCGGCGCCGCTCTTTGTATTTTGAAATACCCGCGGCCTCCTCCACATAAACCCGCAATTCCTCTGGCTTGGCTTCAATTAACTTTGAAATCATGCCCTGTTCAATAATGGCATAGCTGCGCGGCCCCAAACCGGTACCCAAGAAGATATCGGTTATGTCCCGGCGGCGACACTTGTTACCATTAAGGAAGTAAATGTTTTGGCTGTCGCGGGTCACCTTGCGCTTCACCGAAATTTCTGCATAACCGGCAAATTCACCTTTGACCGTGCCATCGCTATTGTCGAACACCAATTCAATGGAGGCTTGCCCCACCGGCTTTCTGCCGCCAGAGCCATTGAAAATCACATCGGTCATGGCCTCGCCGCGGAGATTTTTGGCAGATGACTCACCCATTACCCAGCGCACGGCGTCGATAATATTCGATTTACCGCAGCCATTAGGGCCCACCACCGCACAAAGATTACCGGGGAAGTTGACGGTTGTCGGGTCTACAAAAGACTTAAAACCCACGAGCTTAATACATTTGAGACGCATAGATTGTTCGCTATTGCCATATAGAGACAGGCGCGGCCGTAGCAGCGCTGTCAAAATTGCCGGAGGTTTATATAAAAAGGGCTAGATTTTTAAAAATCGGCAATTCTACACTCTTAGAGGATAGAAGGGATAAGCGTAGTAAAAAAATAACGATAATCAATGCGTGCTGCAGTCTATATGCCATAAAAACGTTGCAAAAAATGCAGCTAAAACTGAATATTTACCAATACTTTAGAGTTAATCCAGGCGAGAGTTAAGTTATAGGACGACAGCTTCCATTACTTTTGCAAGCGCAATTCACCCGCGGCGCGCCCAGACTGGACCCTCGCGAGATCAGCGGTTGTGCACTGGACACGGATCGCTCGTTTCGCCGCGACCCTATTGGATTTGCTCTTTAATAATCAAATTCACAATGTCGCGCTGCTCCGCCAAAACAATGGGCCCGGCGGTGACCTGCCAATCACCCGGAGCAGGTGTAGCACTCCCGGATTTCGAAATTCTAGCAACCACTTCCACCTGAGGAAAAGACGAAAGATCCATGCCTGCCGCCATCGCCATGCTCTGATCGAGTACCAATTTTTTCGGCAACTCGCCCACCTTAAAACGCTGGATAGCCAGGGGCAGCTTCGGACCTTGCCAAGCTCGTGCATAAACGAAGACATGGTGATCTGGCTCGGCACTCACGCCAGTTTTATCCAGGGAAACCGCAACTTCAACTTCTAAGCCCTCGGTGTTTCCGCTCGCTTTGCTGTTGTCAGCCACCTTGCCGCCGCTCTTGCGCAATGCGCTCTCAGCCCGCTTAACGCCGTCGGCCAAAACCTTAGAGGCCTGAGATTTTGGGTTGAGCTGACGCATAGCGCGCTGCCAGCTGTCGATAGCCTTTTGATAAGCCCCGGATTGAAAGGCATCTATACCGGCAAGGCCCAGCGCAGTCGGCGAGTTTGGATCCATGGATATCGCCAATTCGGTGTACTTGCGCACCTCGGGCGTAACGGTTTTGCCTGCCCGCAAAAACAGTGCCTGGGCGTATTCCGCAGTAATTTGCGCCGCACCCGGCTGCAACTCGAGAATTTTCCCGTAGGCGCGCACCGCCTCGTCATAGTCGGCTACCTCAGTAGCCGCGTTGGCCAAAAGATACCAGTTTTGTACGCTTTCGGGTTTATCGTCCAAGCGGTCGTGGAGTTTGTCTATCAGTTTTCGTGTCAATGCGCGGCGCTCTTCCGGTGTCTTCACCTCACCGCGGCTCACCGAGGTAGTGTAGATCTCCCAGTCCGACTTCGAACCGATCTGCGAATATATAGCCAAGCTTAGCAGGGGGAAGACTAGCACCAAACACAGTACTGGCAGCCGCGTACGAAAGTTAGCAATAATAGGCTTGTCATTTTCCGAACCCGCAGCACTCAACTCCGAGGAGTGGGTCTGCTCCAAATCTTTGCGCAGCTCTTCCATTTGCGCGGCATCGATTTCACCTCGCGAATGTGTGTCTTCCAGCTCTTTAATGTGATCTTCGAACACCACTTCGCTGGCCTCAGTATGAGAATCAGTTTGCAACTCCGATTTGCGATCGCGACGGACGACAATCGTCGGCCAAATTACAAAAACGGTTGCGATAACACTGAGTATCAAAAAGCCTTGCCAAAATGCTATTTCCACGGTCTCTCTCGATATTTAAATTAAAGAATACAAACCCATAAGGTTTAACTCTAGCTTTCAGAGCCGCCCTTAGCGGCCTTACTCGCTTTGTTGGCAACGCGACTGCGCTGCACAACAATGAAAGCAAAAACCAGAACGCCCAAACCCAACATCACCGCCGGCGCCCACCACAATACCAAGGTATTGCTTTGCACCGGCGGCCGATAGAGGACAAAATCACCGTAGCGGTCTACCAGGAAATCTTTGATCTCCTCGTCACTCTTTTGTTCTTTGAGCATTCGATACACTTCATTGCGCAAATCGATGGCGATTTGCGAATTGGAATCGGCGAGATTCTGGTTTTGACACTTAGGACAGCGCAGCTCGGCAACTAGCGCCTGGAAGCGGACACGCTCTTCATCGTTTGCAAACTCGAACACATCGAATTCGGCAAAAACTAGTGGTACTGCAAAAACCACAATCCAAGCAAGACAAATTTTAGTTAACATGCGTTTCATAGATTCGCACCCAGCAAGTAAGTTATGTGTGTAAGCCAATAGTCGTACAATTGGCGGCAGCTTATATTATTATGAGTAAAAAAAGGTAGCATAACTTGAAAAGTGGCGCCTCGGCGAACAAAACCAGTTGCGCATTCTACTGGCTGCCGCAGAAAAAAAACTGATGAGATATCTCAATAAAAAGTACACGTTCCCTGTTGACCGCAGAAAAAATATCATTACAATGGCGGCTCCTTTACAGGGTGGTTAGCTCAGTTGGGAGAGCGACGGCCTTACAAGCCGTAGGTCACAGGTTCGACCCCTGTACCACCCACCAAACTCTCAGGGTGAAGCATACCCAGAGTTTGTGGTTTTAAGTTCGTAGCTTTGAGTGAGTAGCTTTAAGCCTTTAGCTTTGTAGAGGAAACTGCGGCCCGGTAGTTCAGTTGGTTAGAATGCCGGCCTGTCACGCCGGAGGTCGAGGGTTCGAGTCCCTTCCGGGTCGCCATATACAAAAACCCATTTCGCAAGAAATGGGTTTTTTTGTGTCTGCAGGCTTTACACCCCGCTCCCCGCACAATTAACAGTTTGGGCCTCGCCCTGCAGGGCTCACATCTTTAATCCGCAAGCGGCAAGGGCTCTCGCCCCAAGCTGCTGTCGCGCGCAGCAAACCAAAGCGCGGGCTCAGATCTTCATGTGATACTGTCCAAGCCCTTCCAGAACCAAGGTGAACTCCAGTTGTTTTTCTTCAAATATATCAAAAGCCTGCACTTTTATTTCGCCGCACTTTTTCTCTATGCATTCAGGCAGACCAAAACGATAGCGCGACAGCGCATTCAATTCGTCGATGCTGATCGAGTAAAACACCTCTTCATCCTCAGGCTCAGCCCCGCGGCTTAACCACTGCACATACAGGTGATTCGTAGCATTACTTTTGGTTTTGGTAATAAAAAAGCGAAACTCGCCAGATAAATCCGCAGCCCCCCAATCCCCACCTCGCCAGGAACCCGCGATCTGCTGCGACGTGTCGCGCGGATCAATAAAGCCGTGACGTCGCGACCAGTCTTGCATAATACCGCTGGACTGCGCATACACGCCGACTGAAAATAATGCGTAAAAAATGACAATAAAGATGTTTGCAAAGGCAGTGATTCTTTCCATGTTTCTCCCCTCGATACGACTGCCGGCAAGCGGCACAGGCGATTATTTCAATTTTGTGAAAAGTCAGCAATCGCTGACCGATATCACAGCGTGACCAGTAAGTCCCTAACAGTGTAGCCGATTGCAAGGGAGGCTAGTTACAAATAAACCCTAAATATTGCAGTTATTTCCAGGAAACCGGAGGCCTAGGTCACCCTTGCCGTGGGTGGGCGCGCGGCAAGGAACTCGCTTTAGTTGGCAAACCTCAGCTTAACGCGAGGTTTCCGCATCGTCGCGTACTCTAGCGGCTGATAACTAAGTGTCGATTTTCGTCCTGAAACAGCTGCTCATGTTTCTCATTGAAGTTATCACGTATAAATTGGCGAATACGCGGCTGAATTTCGCTGCGATAGCGCTTGCCGCTGAAGACCCCGTAGTGT
>JAHQVY010000147.1 GCA_019634095.1 Cellvibrionaceae bacterium | reverse complement strand
CTCCTTGTCCTCTTGATTGTCTTTATTGTAGGCCAAAGGCTGCGATTTCATCAAAGTGAGCAAGCTGACCAGGTGGCCGTTAACGCGCCCGGTTTTGCCTCTCACCAGCTCTGGCACATCTGGGTTTTTCTTCTGCGGCATAATTGACGACCCGGTGCAAAACCTATCGGGTAGTTCCACAAAATTGAACTGCGCCGATGTCCACAGCACCAGTTCCTCGCTGGCCCGCGACAGATGGGTCATCAGCAATGCGGCAAAGCTGCAAAACTCAATAGCGAAATCCCGATCACTCACCGAGTCGAGGGAATTGTCGGTGGGCGCGGCAAATCCGAGCAGTTTGGCGCTCAGCTCGCGGTCGATGGGATAGCTGGTACCGGCCAGCGCGGCGGCGCCCAGCGGGCAGCGATCGACTCTTTTGCGGCAGTCTTGCAGTCGTCCGTAATCTCTCTCCAGCATCTCGTTCCAGGCCAGTAAATGGTGGCCGAAGGTGACCGGTTGCGCGGTTTGCAGATGAGTGAAGCCTGGCATTATGGTGTCGGCTTCTGCCGCCGCGAGTTGGATCAGACCGCGCTGCAAACGGCTTAGCTCTGCGGCGATATCGTCGATCTCACGGCGCAAATAGAGTCGGATATCGGTGGCTACTTGATCGTTGCGAGAGCGCCCCGTATGCAGCTTTTTGCCGGTATTGCCAATACGCTTGGTCAGCTCTGCTTCGATATTCATGTGCACATCTTCGAGGCTAATCGACCACGAGAAACGCTGCTCGGCAATATCGCCGCGAATCTCTTCTAAGCTTTCACAAATGGCGGTTTTTTCATCGCTGGCGAGCACTCCGACGCTCTCGAGCATGGTGGCATGGGCAATCGAGCCGTCGATATCTTGGTTGAACAGGCGTTGATCAAAGGTCACCGAGGCGGTGAAGCGTTCAACGAAGGCGTCGGTGGCTTCAGTGAAGCGGCCGGCCCAGGGTTTTACCTCATTTTGTTTATTGCTCATAGCGGCGATACATTTCCCCAGTTGAAAAGAACTATAGTTTGTGTCAGGGCTTACAAGCCCAACTGGCCGCGCATTATACCGAAGCTGAGACTGCATGATGAGTGTGAATTCAGAGAATAAACCGACACCTCCCGGGGATTTTTTACCCGACCTTTGCGGTGTTCAAGCGGTATTTGCACTAGTGTTGATCGGCGAGTTGCTGGCGCTGGCGCTGGTGGTAGTGGATCGCGGTGTCGTCAGCTTTGACTGGAGTCACTTTGGCACCGTCTCCATGATGGTGCAGTGGGTGGTATTGTCCAGTGCCGGCAGTTTGTGCCCGCTGCGGCCGTGGTTTCGCCGGTTGCCCTCGTGGCTGGCGGGTTTCATTGGCTACGCTATTATTTTATTGCTTACCGCGCTGGTGTCGCTGTTGGGGCAATGGGTGCTTAATATGGGGGGGCGCGTCGACCTCGCGAGCCTCGCACAGCACCTAGTGGTGAGCGGCGTGTTTGCCGGTATTGCACTGCGCTATTTTTACATTCAACAGCAGCTGCACAATCAGGAGCAGGCGGAATTGATCGCGAGAATTCAAGCGCTGCAATCGCGGATTCGACCGCATTTTTTATTTAACAGCATGAACAGTATTGCCAGCCTTATTGCCATTTCTCCGGTGCAGGCCGAAAAAATGGTGGAGGACTTGTCGCATCTGTTCCGCGCTAGTCTCAGCGAACCCACCATGGTGAGTCTCAAAAGTGAGTTGGTGTTATGCCAGCGCTTCGCCGCTATCGAGCAATTGCGCCTAGGAGATCGCCTAAAGCTGGAGTGGCAGTTGCCGGGCGAACAAATTTTGTGCGATGTGGTGATTCCAAGTTTTTTACTGCAGCCTCTGGTAGAAAATGCCATCTATCACGGGGTACAAGCCATCCCCGAGGGAGGCTTGGTGCGGCTGAGTGTTGCGGTTAGCGCTGCGGTTGAGATTCAGGTGATAAATCCCGTGGTTGCGCGGCAGCAAGCGGAAGCGGTGCCCCAGGGCAACGGCATTGCGCTGCAGAATATTCGCAATCGCCTCTGCGCGCTTTACGGTCAAAATGCCTTGCTGCGCACAGAAATTAAACAGGGTGAGTTTAAGGTTTTAGTAAAGTATCCCAAGCTATATTCGGAGTGAGTTTATGCATTTGTTAATTGTTGACGATGAGCCGCTGGCGAGACAGCGCTTGCTGCGCATGGTAGAGCAGCTCGATGGCTGCGAGGTTGTGGGTGAAGCGGGTAATGGCGAAGAAGCCATACGGCGTATTGAAGAGGTCGATCCCGATATTGTGCTGATGGATGTGCGCATGCCGGGCACAGATGGTTTGAGTGCGGCGCACAATATTTCGCAAATGGAAGCGCCGCCAGCGTTGATTTTTTGTACTGCTTACGATGAATATGCACTTGAGGCCTTTGAAACTCTAGCGGTGGGTTACCTGTTAAAGCCCGTGGCCGCGGACACGCTGGCTGCGGTGATCGACAAGGCAAAAAAAACCACCAAACTACAAAACAAGTCCCTCGCCACACCACCGCAGCCGCAGGATGTGCGCAAAAATATTGTTTCCAAAACTCGCCAGGGGATGGAGCTGATTTCCATTGAGAGTATTTACTGCTTTCTGGCCGACCAAAAATACGTCACTGTGGTCCACAGTGACGGTGAGACCTTAATCGACGATACCTTAAAAGAGCTAGAGCAAGAATTTTCAACACGCTTTATACGTGTGCATCGCAATGCGCTGGTGGCGGTGAACAAAATTGAAGGCATGAAACGAGTAGGGAATAGCCAGTTTGAGATCCAACTAAAAGGGACCGAGTTCCGGCCCAGTGTAAGTCGTCGTCACATTGCTGGTGTTAGGGAGCTGCTCAGCCAATTGTAGTGCAGTATTATTGCCCCCTTTTAAATTTTTAGGAATAGATTCATGACAACGATCCGGATAGCTACCCGCCAGAGCGCATTGGCGCTGTGGCAAGCTGAATACGTAAAAGCAGAGTTAGAGAAATTTCATACCGGCATCTGCGTCGAGTTAGTTCCCATGGTAAGTCGTGGCGATAAAATTCTCGATGTGCCGCTGGCTAAGGTGGGTGGCAAAGGCTTGTTTGTTAAGGAATTGGAGCATGCACTGCTAGAAAACGCCGCAGATATAGCCGTCCATTCGATGAAAGATGTGCCGATGGAATTCCCCGAAGGCCTAGGGCTGAGCACTATCTGCGAGCGTGAAGACCCTCGCGACGCTTGGGTGTCGGCGAGGTATGAATCCCTGCAAACAATGCCAAAAGGCGCTGTGGTGGGCACTTCCAGCTTGCGCAGACAAAGCCAAATTCTCGCCGCTTATCCGCATCTACAGGTTAAGTTTTTACGCGGCAATGTTAACACCCGTTTGGCAAAGCTCGATGCGGGAGATTACGACGGTATTGTACTTGCGGCTGCAGGCTTGCTGCGCCTAGAAATGCCCGATCGGATTCGCGCCTTCATCGAACCGGAAGAGATTCTCCCAGCTGGCGGCCAGGGTGCCGTGGGCATTGAATGCCGCACCAATGATGCGGAACTGATCAAATTGCTCGAACCGCTGCATCATTCGGCTACCGCCGAGCAAGTCCTGGCGGAGCGCGCGGTAAACCGTCGTTTGGAGGGGGGGTGTCAGGTGCCTATCGGTTGCTTCGCCATGCATCGCGGCGAAACGCTGTGGCTGCGAGCACTGGTGGCAGAAGTTGACGGCAATCACATTATTCGCGATGAAATGACCGCTGCTGCTGCAGAGGGCGAGACCATGGGGACCGCTTTAGCGGACAGACTTTTAGCCGCAGGTGCCGATAAAATACTCGCCTCGGTTTACAGCAAGCAATGAAGGTGCTTGCCACGCGGCCAAAAAAACAAAATGCCGCATGGATAAGTCGCCTAGAGGGCGAGGGTTATCGCTGTCTCGCCGCGCCGCTGATTGAAATACGCGCCGCGGTAGGCGAGCAATCGCTGCGTGCCATCGAGCGCAAAATTCTGTCTCTCGACCACTTCTACGCGCTAATTTTTGTCAGCCAAAACGCGGTGGATTTTGGGCTTGATTGGATCGATAGATACTGGCCTCAGGTGCCCGCGCAAATTTACTGGTTTGCCGTAGGCGCAAAAACTGCTCAATGTTTAAATGCTCACCCGCTGTTGTCGGGGGAAAATATTCTTGCCGCAACCGGGGAAATGAATTCGGAAGCCCTGCTGCAGTTTGAAGGCTTGCAGCAAGCCCGGGTGAATGAAAAAAAAATTCTCATTTTTCGCGGTTTAGGTGGGCGAACGCTGTTGGGTGATAGCTTGCGTGACAGAGGTGCCGAGGTCGAGTACTGCGAACTGTATAGTCGCTCGGCGCCGGCCGAGTTGTCGCAGTTAAGCTTTGAGGTTGAGCGAACCCTGGTACCCGTGTTCAGCGGCGAAGCGCTGCAGAACTTCCACGCTGCCTTTTGCCGCGACCCCACAATGGTAAAGCGGGCGAAATTGGTGGTACCCGGCAGCCGGGTACAGCAACTTGCCCGTCAATTGGGGTTCGAATCAATAGAGATGGCTGTGAATGCCAGCGAACTCGCAATGCTCGAGGCGATAATAAAAGCGTCAGATGCTTAGCGTGCCGTTGAATGTTAAATTTTTCTGCAATCGATACCGATGGGCCCTCCAATCCTCAGTCACTCCATGTAAACTGCGCTGCACAGAGCCCCTCTATGACATATTTTTCTATGGCATATTTGATGGCATTCTCGCAAACCGCCTCGCTTTACTTCGCGCGGTTTTATCACAGTGACTGCGGTGCAGTTTATAAGCAGTGGGTTAATTGGCGGGCAGGCTTGGCGGAAATTTATTAACATATAAACAGTAGTCACAAGGAGCATCGCCATGCGCTTAAAGCGCATTTAGAATCAAAAGCTAGATGGGTTGTCGCAAGCAGGCTAGGGCGACTCGCATTGTATCCTCAGACTTAAGCAGCTGGACCAAGTAATGAATGATGAATCGAACAAGGCAACGGATGAAATTAAACCCGATACAGCCAATGCGGGATCGAGTGATACCGGCAAATTGCAAAACGCCGATACTCGAGAAGTAAGTGATATGCAAACTGAGCCCTCAGCGCAAACCGAGCCCTCAGCGCAAACTGAGCCCTCAGCGCAAACTAAGCCCTCAGCGCAAACCAGAACGCAAGATGCCGGGCGGCAAGCGGCGGCCAAGCCTAAAAAAAGCTGGCGTTTGGTGGGCGTGCTAATGTTCATCGTGGTCGCTTTGTTGGCCATGTCTGGAGGCTTAGCCTACTTCACCTATACCGGCTGGCAACAGGCTCGCGAGGCAAGTCTTGCGCAACAGGCCAGCTTGACCGAGCTCGAGCGGAGTATTGGTCAAGTGCAGGCGAACAATCAAAGCTTGCAAAGTTCACTGCGCGCAGAGCAAGAGGCAGCCCTGAGTAAACAAGAGGCGTTAGCGTCGCGTCTTCAAGTCGCGGAGCAGCGTATTATTGCCCAGAACAAGCGCCTCAAGTCGATGTCATCCACCTCCCGCGATGACTGGTTACTGGCCGAGGCGGAGTACTTGTTAAAACTCGCCAACCAGCGTGTGCTGATTGAGCGAGAGGCGGAAAGTGCCGAGGGCTTACTCGACGAAGCCGATGCTATTTTACGCGATATGGTCGACCCCGACTTGTTCCCCTTGCGCAAGGCTATCGCACAAGACCTAGCTGCCCTGCGCCTGAGTAAGTCGATCGATGTAGAAGGGCTTTACCTGTCACTGCTGGGCCTCGCCGAGCAAATTGATGTTCTGCCGACACGTCCCGAGCCGAGTCTAAATTCCGATGTCGAAGACAGCGGCGACAACGCAGCAGCGGCGCCCTTAGCTAAAGTCGGTGCTGGTTCCTGGTGGTCGGTGCCGCTGGCGAGCTTCAATCGTTTTGTTGCCACTTTTAGTCAACAGATTAAAATCACTTCACATGAGGAGACTGGGCGTCCGGTGGTGCTAATGCAACCGCAAACCCACTTGTATTTAACGCAAAATTTGCGTATGCAATTAGAGCGCGCGCAATTGGCCCTGTTGCGAGAGCAGCAAAAAATCTACTCGGAAAGCTTATCTCAGGCGGCCCAGTGGGTGACAAGCTATTTTCCACGCAGCGAGCAGGCGCAAACCTTTGTCGATGAGTTGCAAAAACTCAGTGACGAGTTGGTGGTTAAACAATTGCCCGATATCAGCGGTTCCTGGGAGTTGCTCAACACCTACATTCAAGATCTACACAACTTGAAAGGCGAAAAAATCTCGGTTCCGCAGGTAGTTAAGAAAGCAGGCGGGCAAGCGCAAGAGGATGAAGCAAAGCAAGGAGATCAACAAGAGCAAGGAGATGAACAAGAGCAGGGGGATGAACAAGAGCAGGGGAATGCGCCATGACTCGGATCTTTATCTACAGTGCCCTGATTCTTATCGTTGCTATTTTTGCTTTCGAACGCTTCAGCCACGATGCGGGTTATGTGATTATTAGCTACGGCGGCTACACCTACGAAATGACCTTGGCGTTTGTCTTATTTTGTCTAGTTGGGGTGTATTTTACGGTTTATTTTTTTAGCAAACTTTTGATCAAGTCCTACGATTATCTCGCCTCCAGTGTCAGTTGGATTGCCGAGAGTCAATCCAAAAATGCCGCGCGGCGCACCGGTGAGGGCCTGGTGCATTTTATCGAGGGGAATTGGCGGGATGCGAAGCGCAATTTATTGAGCGCTGCTAAGCACAGTGACGCGCCACTGGTGCATTACCTCGCATCGGCGCAAAGTGCTTACGAATTGGGGGAAAACGATGAGACGAGGCGTTTGTTGATTCAAGCAGAAAAGCTCGCGCCGGAAAATTCTCTGGCAATCCTTTTGAGTCAGGCGCGCATTCAAGTTGCGGAAAAAAATTACGAACAGGCCTTGGAAAATTTAAATCGCGCCAATTCGCAGCGCCCTCATCATCCCGTGGTGCTGGATTTGCTGAGGCAAGTCTATTGGGAGTTAAAAGATTGGCGCTCCCTCATGGATCTTATGCCTTCGCTGCGCCATGCAAAGAATATGAGCCAAGAACAGCTTGCTCAGTTCGAGGTTTCCCTTTTCTCCGCCTATTTAAATGCCTTAACCGAAGGTGATATCGGCTCGCGCTCTCTAGATGAATTCCAGCACGCCTGGAAGCGATTGCCGAGAAGCCTGCAGGCCAACGAAAATTTATTGGCCCAGTACGCCGACATTCTGCTTCAGGCCAAGCAAGATGACGCGGTGGAAAAGCTGTTGCGCAACGCGCTTAAAAAACACTGGTCGAGCCGCTTAGTAGAAATGTACGGCAGGGTTTACAGCACAAACCCCGGCGATCAAATGTACCAGGCGGAAAAGTGGTTGCTGGAACAGCCAGACGACCCCGCATTATTGGCCACACTGGGACGATTTTGCGTGCGCAATGAATTGTGGAGCAAGGCGAAAAATTATTTCGAGCGCAGTTTAAGCGAAAGTGAGCGCCCAGAGATCTACGCCGAGCTGGCGCAACTGTGTTCGCAACTGGGG
>JAHQVY010000146.1 GCA_019634095.1 Cellvibrionaceae bacterium | reverse complement strand
TGGCTGTAAACGATTAACCGCTGAATACTGCCATAAAGTATCCGCTGCGGGGGCAGGCCTCTCAGTTGGCAAATACAGTGCCCGGTGCGGCAGGCTGTTTGCTGTTTCTGGATACTGGCCTGTTTTGGCTACTGGCCTAACCAAGCGCCGCTATAGGGCTTGTGTGCGGAGGCGGCTTGCGGCGTGCCCTCTCGCCGCGGGGCGAGCTGGCCGCCGGGTAGGTAATGCAAATAAAACACCGCACAATTTAAGGTCTTTTTTGATAAGTTGTTGGTGTTTTGCGCTAAGTTATCAATTCACCACGTTATCACCGGTGTCGTCTTCGAATACGGCAATACTGCCATCTGCTCCCTTGAGCCAGAGTTCTCGAGTTTCACAATCGGGTTCTTGTTTCTCATACAAGGTGTAATTGAAGGTGTCTTTCAAGGGAATATACTTGATGCCCGACATACTAGGTCGCGGATTAACCGCGGCGGATTTATGGTTGTTGGAGTATTGCTGTGAGCCGGTATTTACCAATGGGTATTGCATCTCTTGCTGAGTGAGCTTGCTTAAGGGCTGCGCCTGAAGCGCTGTTGCGTGTACTAAGCTAAATACTAAGATACTCGGTACAACAGACAATTTAATCGCCATTGCTGTACATCTAGCGAAGGTCATGGTGGTTGCTCTCCAGTGGGTGGCGGCGATTTCTGCTTTTTACTAAAACCCATTTTTTGATTTTATAAAGCGAGGTATACATCTTTATTTGCGACGCTGGTTAAGCGGCAGCGTTATTTTATAGGATAAAAAAAAATGTGCCAGTGAAACAGACAAACTTACTAACAATTGGTTTCTGATTCAGTGCATTTTAAGGACTATTTTCTAAATTTGCTGAACACAGTTGTTAACTCGCTGTCTAGTTCTGTCAAGGTAGGCGGCGGCTGAGCGGACACTCTAGCTAAAACTGAAATTAAAGAATGCATACCTGTGCAGGCTTGGATCTATCGCAGCGGGGTAATTGATTGCGGCGCAGTATAGCGATTTACGGGTTAAAAAACCTTATAAAAAATGCGGTAGGGCTTGCTAAGCGGTTTTATTTTAAGCAGTAAAGAATGCAACATTGTAAATTATGCTTTGTTTCAGCCAATTTAAATCTTTAAATGCAAAATATTTTGGATTTTAGTCATGTTACATTTTACTTCTCGTTTAAGTCAGGCTTATAAGGGTGAGTTAGAGCGGTTAATGTTTTTTAATGCTGGCCAGAAGAATGTGCATGCCACTATTGAGCAGGCCGTAGAAAAATACGGTTCACCCAACATTTCGGTTGCTGACGGTGCATTAAAAATTACAATGGATAACCTAAAGGATTCTCAGGCGCTGTTTACACTCACCGATAAAAAACTTATAGCGGTGATGGTATATAGCCGTTTGTCGGTGGAGGCGATAACCGTGATTCATATTGCAATTGATGAGGAATACAGTGCTAATGGCCGCTACTCAAGTAAGATGGTGATGTTGCGCCAGTTAAATATGTTGCGTCAAAATGCTCGGCGTATTCGAGGCGTTAAAATTATCAATTTAAAGCTGGGTGAAAATCGCGTGGCAGATTTCAGTTTGCCGCTGAATAAGCCTAGCCACCCAAAAGCTTGATCTTTTGGCTCTTTATTGCCCAGTTATATAAGTAGTTATGGAAGCCTTTCGCTATAAATGGCAATGATCTAGCCTTTAGTATATAGAAATGGTTACTCTGTTAACTACTCACCTATTTAAAACTATTGAGATTTAAAGCTATCAAGGTTTAAAGCTATCAAGGTTTAAAGCTATAAAGGTTTAAAAGCTGCGAAGGTTAAATGTTATAGCGCAAGCTAGCTATGTGAACAGTTATACCCCTAGCGTTTAGGGCTTGGTTGTTCGGCTATCATTGATAAGTTGGCAAGTTTTTTCGAGCTTGTTTTTACCGCGAGCGTTATTAGTAAATAGCCAATTAATAGGGAATTAAGCGCGTTTTTGGGAGTCGTAATTTATATCGGCCTAAACGGTATTTAGCTCTTCCCGGGCCCTGGTTTGCGGTGTAAGCGTGCCGTGCACGCCAAAGTTTGGCAGGTGGTTTGCGCCGTAATCGCGTCACTTTGATAAATTTGGGAGCGTTGATTGTATGAGTATAAAAAACCTATTCGAGCAATTTTTGGGTTCCGGCAACGGGCAAGGTGGTATCGGTGAGGTGGTGAATAGAGCCACCACCGCAGTTAAGAGTAAAGCCGAAGCTTCAGGTTTGCCAGGAGGGCTCGCCGGTGGGCTTGCCGCGGGCGGTATCGTGTCGCT
Organism: Cellvibrionaceae bacterium; assembly: GCA_019634095.1. Lineage (GTDB taxonomy): Bacteria > Pseudomonadota > Gammaproteobacteria > Pseudomonadales > Cellvibrionaceae > JAHQVY01. The sequence continues at coordinate 8,586 of JAHQVY010000146.1, read as the reverse complement.
GTTACTGGGTAGTAAGCAGGCGCGCGAATACGTCGGCACCGCAGCAAAGTTTGGCGGCGCCGCCCTGCTGGGCGGTGCGGCCTACAAGTTGTACCAAAACTGGCAGCAAAATACCGACCAGCAGGCCGCCCCAGTAGAAGCGATGCCCAATACCTTGCAAAACAGCGCAACTGAGGCCTACCAATTAACCCTAATCAAAGCCATGATCGCGGCGGCTAAAGCCGATGGTCATATCGATGCGGGCGAGCAAGCAAAAATCTTTGAAACGGTCGAAACTCTGGGTTTACCGGCAGCGGAAAAAGCGCTGATTTTCGATTTGTTAAGTCAGCCAATTTCGCTAATGGATATCGCTCAAGGTATCGAGAACGACGAGCAAAAAACCGAGGTTTACTTGGCCTCTTGTGTGGTTTGCGATATAGATCACCCGGCGGAGAGGCAACACCTCGACCAACTGGCTCGGGCCTTGAGTTTGCCAGCGACTTTGAAGCAGAGTATTGAGGCGCAAGTAAAACAAATGTAGTTTTGTCTAGGGCTCTAGGGCTCTGGCGCAATAATATCGACCTTGGCCTTGGCGAAAATCGCTTCTAGGTTTTCGAAATACAAGCGCTGTAAGTAGAGTTTATCGGCGTTTAATGCTTCGAGCTGACTTTGAAAACGTTTAACATCACCTTCGGCGCGCTTGCCGAGTTCATTGGCAAGTGCCCGCGCATCGGATTTTTCTCGATTCGACTCACTGCGTGCCGCACTTAGCCGAGTACCCCGCTCACCGCGAGCTTCTTGAATCAGCTTTTGCTTCTCCGATTGCGCAGAAGAAATATCGTCGAAGGCTTTTTTAATGGTTTGCGGTGGCTCCAGCAACTTAATTTGTACCCCGGTAATTCTCAGCCCCAGTGCCAGCTCTTCGGTGCTGCGCTGTAAATTCGATTTAATACGTTCTTGAAATTGATTTCTTCCGGTGGTTAACAGATTTTCGAATTGATTGTGACTCACATGGTAGATGATTTCAGACTTGGCCAGCGCTTCCAGTAAACGGTCGGTGGCCTTGGCGGTGCCGAGATACTTTTGAGTCTCGATGACTGAATATTGGATTTCGACTTGCGAGTCTACTAGATTGCCGTTGCCAGTAATGAGTTGCAGCGTTTTTCGCTTGGGCTGGGTTTCAATAAACTCAATAACCTGGGATTTTAATGAAGGGATATCAGCAATGGTCACCGCTTCAATGGGCCAGGGTAGGTGGTAGTGCATGCCCGAGCTGACGTTGTCTTGAATCAGCTTACCGAGGCGGGTTACGTAGGCGCGCTGGTCGATGCCCACCGAGTAAAAACCGCTTAACATATAAAGCAGTGGCAGAATCAATAACAGTGACCACAGCCAGCGGCTTAACTGTTTAAACACCAGTTGTATATCTCGAGCCAGTTGTTGTTGCACTAGGGTTTACCACTTGGAGGTTCAAGTAAATCGCGCACCAGGGGGTTGCCGGTGGACAAAATAATTTGCGTGTCTTTGTTAAACAGTTTTTTATAGGTCTCCATTTTTCGGGTGAAGCGGTAATAGTCTTGATTGCTGTAGAAGGCTTCGGCATACAGTTGAGCCGCTTTGGCCTCGCCTTCACCAATAATAATTTGGCTCTCCTTGTAGGCCTTAGCCTTTAATTCTCGCAGGGATTTTTCGGTTTGCGATTTAATATTGGCGGCTTCCTCGCGGCCTTCCGCGCGCAATTGCTTGGCTTGCCGCGTCCATTCCGATTCCATTCTTTTATAAATGGACAACAGGTTTTGTTGCGGGAAACTAATGCGGGCCGGGCGCACGGCAACGATGGCAATACCCAATTCGCTGCTCGCGAGCGCGGCGACCGATTCGGTGACCGTGGAAAATACGCTTTCTATTGTCGAGCTTTCCGCCTCTGCAAATAAATCGTTGAACTGTGCACCGCCAATGGCAGAACCCACTTCGGAGTAAATCAGCGACTCAATGCGCTGCTCCGCCACCTTGCGCTCGCGCACGCTGGCCTGGTATTGCATCGGGTCTTGAATTTTCCACAGGACAAAATTTTCGATAATGACATTGCGACGATCCCGCGTGCCGAGCTCGGCTGGGGCTAAGTTCAATACCTGAAGCCGTTTGTCAAAGCGCGATACACTTTGAATGGGCTCGGGCAGTTTCAAATAGAGGCTGGCAGCGTCGATATTGCGCACCACCTTGCCGAATTGAGTAATGAGGGCATACTCGCTCGGTTTTACAATCACCACACTGGTCGCGGCGAGGTAGACTGCAAAAACAAGCGCTCCGCATGCGTAAATCAGTTTTTTCACTTTTTGCTATTCCCTTTATCCGAGATCAGTTGCCAGGTTTTTAGGTCAGAGTTAGATAAGTTGGCATCTTTGATTAAAATACGTTTACCGCTGAGCAGTTGGTTGACGGTGTTGAGGTAGACATTAAATTCAAAGCCGTCGCGCAGTTTGCGCTGCACTTGTGACAATTGCGAAATTTGCGCAATATTGCCCTCGGCTTGCAATATTTTGGTAAGAGATTGCGACTCGGCGTTGGCAATACTGTCGGTGTAGGTGGCTCTGGATAAAGGCAGCGACTGCAGCCGATGTGCAATGGCATTATTGATGGCCTGTTGTTTTTCTTGCTGCGCATTAATCACATCCCGGTAGGCGGCAATCACTACCGCAGGTAAGCGAAATGTTTGAAATTGCAAGTCGACGATCGAGATTGCAGGGAAAAGGCTTGCCAGCTCTTGTTGCATGGCTTGCCGCAATTCATCTTTTAAGGTGTTTTTATCACCCGATAGCAGCTGATCCAGTGAGTGCGACAGCACAAAACGATTAAAGCAGTATTGGGCCAGCTGCTGTACCAGGCGGTGATGAGATTCCAGGGTAGTCAATACGCTAGCGGGCTCAGACACGCTGTAGAAAATAGCCAAGCTGATATCCACCAGTTGCTCGTCGGCGGTGAGATAGTAGTTGGCGGTTTCGCTGATGAGTTGACGGCTTTTAATTTCGGTCCACAGCCGCTGCTGCCCGTTGGCCAAGGCCTCGGCCCGGGTGCCTATTTGCACTGAATACAGTGCGCCTTGTCGGTAGGTGTTTATCTTGCCCAGAGGCCAGGGCAGGGCGTAGTGTAAGCCGGGTTCTAGGCTGCGGTTCTCCGGTGTTGCCAGCCAAAAGCGTTGGCCGCTATTGCCGTGTTCGATGGATTTAAAGCCCGATAGTAAGTAGCTGGCAGCCAGCAGCACCAAGATTAGCAAGCGGTAAGTGTAGAGTTTTTTTGCAAAATCGATAAGCGGCCTTGCAAAGCTAACTTTGCCCAGCACGCGCGCCGCGAACGCGGCGATGGTTTCGTATAAACTTACTTGGTTGAGGGCGGTTTTCTGTATCAGCGATTTTATACCCGACACCAATAATTCCAAACCGGTTACTGTTATCATAATGGCGATAACCACTGCCACCGTGTTGTCTAGTTCAATACCCACCATAAAGCCCAGTAGCGACACCAGCACGGCAATGGAGGTAAAGACATCCACCATGCTGTGATAGGCATCGGCCTCCAGCGCAATGGAGTCTGTTTGCCGGGCCACATAGAGTTTGAGGCGGGCAATAAACAAAACAATAAAAATAACGGCGAGGGTGCCAAAAATACCCACCGCTAAATGCTTTATTGGCTGGGTGTTGTGTTGGCCGATGTTGGAAATAATATCGTAGGGGACATATAAAATAATCAGGGCGACAAACACTGCGAGGCTGGCTTCAATAATATGGCCCCAGGGTTTTTCGGAGGGGTTTTGGCTTTTTTCTTGTTGCAGCTTAAGGGCAATGCCGACTAGCAAAATGATAGATACGAATAAATCGGTGGCCGAATGCAAGGCGTCGGCGCGCAGCGCGGCGCTGCCGGTGTAAATTGCCAGCAGCAGTTTAATTGTCGCGAGCGTTAAATCGGTGGCAATAGCTAGCAAAGACGTGCGAATACGTCGATCAGACAGCATGGTATAGCATTCGATTAGTGGCGTATTGTCATGAAACGGTAGTCAAAATGTAATCTTTAATTGTGTCATTTCTATGACGCAGGGGTTTTTTACCAGGCTAAGCGGATATCCCATTGATAGCGAAACGCCGGTTGCAGCGGCGGGGTGCTGCGGTCCACATCTTGAAATACGTTTTGCGCCGGTGCAATGGTGGTGTCGCGGCCATAGAGGTAGCTCTGTTCTTTGACAATGGCTAAATAGGCCTTGTTAAGCATCAAGGCGCGTTCGGTAGAAGGGGAAATAAGCGCGTAAATCGAGTTTAACTGCGCCACCTGCTGCTGTTTTACGCTGCCGTCGGCATTGAACCACTTGTGCAGCATTTCAGTGTTTTGCCGAAATTCATCGCCCCCGCCCACCCGTTGCAAATAACTTAAATATTCACCTTGGGTTTCGCCCACATTCGGCACGTCGGGTATTTTTTTCAAATCGATATAACCCCAACCGGCGGCGCCAGCCACTTTGCGCGGAAATGAGTAGGTTTGGTCGATAGTACTGCCCACGCTTTTATGGCAGCCAACACAGAAAAACTGTTCTTCGAAATGCTGCTTGCGCAGCTTGCCTTCGGCATTTTCAATAAAGCCCCACAGCGTCCAGCCATGGCGATTTCCCATGCCCTCGTCGCCATAGTCGGAGACGGTGGGCAGTTTTTCAAAGTGTTTTTCTTTGCGCTCGGCATAGTGCGCGCTGAGAATAGCTTTGGGGCGCAGGTATTTTTTCTTGCGCAGGTAGCGCACTTCTTTCATGCGCTTAGAGGGCACAATATCGCCATTTACCAAACCCAGGTAGCGCACCGTGTGTAAAAATTCGGTACCTACTGGGTAGAGTTGTGCGGTGAGTGGGGTGTCGCTGGCATCGCCCACAAAGTGTTCGCGGCGCAGAATTTTTTCCGCGCGCACCGAGAAAACCCCGTCGCCGTCCAGGTCTAGATCGAGGGCGGCTTCGTTGAGGGCTTGGGTGCTGAGTTGTTCCAGGTCTTTAATGGCCATTTCCAATAAAGCCAGGTTGGCAAAATACACATCTTCAGAAAACTCGCCGTTGTGTTGGCGAAATTTCTCTGCGAGACGAATCATCACATCGTCGGTGTTGCCATTGGTGGGCCAAAAGGTGCTGGGTAGGGGTTTGTAATTAAAGGCCACCCAGCCGGAGCCGTCGAGGGCGAGGCCATTTTCGTCGAAAGCGGCCGCGCCTAAATGCAGGTTTTCAATGGCGGTGACTTCACCGGACCAGGCCTCACTTTTCATCCAGGTGACTAATTCTGAATAGTTATCTTGGTTAATATAGTCAAGAATTTCCGCATCGCTCACCGACTCAATAAAGGGGCGGCGGTCTTTAAATAAATTGGCCCAGCTATTGTGGGCGCCCTCATCGGAGAAAGCGTAGCTGCCTTGTAAAAAGCCGTCGTTTAAGGCGTTAACTTTGGTTGCGGCCTGGGTGTCGGCTTTGGTATAAGTTTGATGGCACACATAGCAGGGGTTGTGTTTACCGTCGGTTTTGGTATAGCACTGCGAGGGAATGGGGGCTTCGGGGTTGTAGGTTTCTCCGTGTTGTACCCACTTCAGAGCCGCAATATTTTGGCTGCCGCGCGCTACTGCCGCCTGGGTTTGCGGGGTTTTTGTTGCTGCGTTGAGGGTGGTTTTTGCCAGCTGATTGTCGCTGTGTTTATCGCAAGCTAGCAGTAGAAAGCACCAGCTTAAAATAAACGCTTTATAAAATAACGTCTTATTAAATAGCGTCTTATCAAATAACATCTTATCAAATAACATCTTTACCGTTTGCCTCGAATCGCGCTTGTCCGTGGTTTTTAAGCATTCTTAAAAATAGCAAAGGGGGCGAAAGCGCCCCCCGTTAAAACCGAATGTTAATTGAGCGGTTAATCATTGACTTTGGGGTCGTACATCCACAGGGTATTGTTGGTTTGACCGCCGTCTTCACCAATAAGAATGCGGCCGTCTTGCATTACAATCACGTTATCGGGTTGCGAAAGGCCGTTGGCATCACAGCGATCGGCACCGTCTAGGCTAGAGCGGTAAGTGGCCCCCATAATAACGGGTTCAATGCGCGCCACGTCGTAGCCTGCAATTAAGGGCATCCGGTAAACGCCGCCACACTCTTTAACCCGGGTGGACAATTGCATATCGCCTTCATCGTCCACCATGCCGTTATCGATATCGGAAATGGCAAAGTACACATAGGCTTGGGTAACGGTTTCCCCAGGCACCAGGTCGACGTTGGTTTCCGCTTCTTCTGCACGGGCGAGGTTGGCGTAGATGCCTTCAAACTTGCGCCATTCCGCGGTGGCGCCTTTGGCGCGCGCGGCCTTGCGAGATTCCAAGAAAGCGATGCGGTCGTCCATGGCTTCGCCGGCGGTGACGGAACCGCCAAAGGTATTGGCGCCTTCGTAGCCCTGATCCACTGCGGCGGCATAGGCGGTATCAAAGGCGGGGTAGGTGGCATCGCCCGCAGCCCAAGCAATGGCGTCGGCATCGCTGAGATAGTTGGACTTGCCGGCCACGTAATCGTCTAGGTCAATGTCGTCGTACTCGGCAATCCAGGCGGCGATGGCGGCGTTATTTGAACTGGCCAACTCGATCCAGGTAATGCTAAAACCGGTGGTGGCGGGTTCGTCGCTGCCTGCATCTTGGGTTAATTGTGCCGCGTAGAGAGTGCCGGAGCTCAAGTCGCCCGCCGTGTCGGCAACAAATTTAAAGAACACGCCGTCGGTGTCGTCTTGTGATAAATACACCGTGCGCTGGTCGGGCATGACAATAGAATTTTCGTGTTCGTAGCGGCCCATCGCATAGTGTTTAACCGGCACTGGCGTATCGCTAGCAGGTTCGGTAATTTCCACAATATAGTGATAGCGGTAGGTATTGGGGAAAACATCTGAATCGGAAGCATCGGTGGCGGAAGAGTCGATATAGCGCGCCAGGTTAGCTCGCGAATCACTGGCTTCGGGTGAGTTCCATGTGTGGGTGGCGTCGCCGTTGTTGCCCCATTCCTCGGAGGTTAAGGGAGTGCCCCAGGGGGACATAGAACCGAAGCAATTGGCGATAGTGCCGTACTGGCCGAAGTCGAGCATTTGCGCATCGCCTACCGTCCAATTAAAGGTGTCGGGGTTTTTGGTCAGCGTCATACGGCTCATACCGCCCGGGAAATATTCCCAGTTAGTGAACAAGTAGCCGGTATTCTCGCCCGTGGACAAGAATGCGTTAAAGTCCACCATGTCGCTTTGCACCACTTCGATAGCGCCGTCGGCAGACATTACTGAACCAATACCGTTGGCGGGGGTGCTGGTAAAATCTTGACCGGCCTTGGCCAATACTTGATAGGTGCCGTACGCGGACATCACGGTTTGTTTTTCGTTTGCCGAATCGGGAATAGGAGAGGACAGCAAGTTCTTCGGCAGGTTGTTAAAGTTAACACCCGCTAAAACGCCAATGATGGCGTCGTCGTAAACATTGCCCGCGGCATCAGCTTCGTCATTTTCTGAACTGGGGTGTTGTGCATTAAAAAACAAATCGCCGTCGTCGCTTAAGAAAATCCCGGTGACTTCTGCGCCCAGTGGTACGGTGGCGATACGGGTTAAGCCTTCTGCCATAGGCAATACCGCGCGCGCATCTTCGCCATCTGTACCATTGGCGCCGTCCGAACCATCCGCACCGTCTGTGCCGTCAGCGCCATCGGTGCCGGGTGAACCGCTTTCCCCTGCGGGGCCTGGTTCACCTTGTGGACCCTGCTCACCTTGCGGACCCTGCGCACCACGCTCGCCATCATCACCATCACATGCGGCTAAGACCAGCATTGGAGCGGTTAATAGAATTGCTCTACGAATTGCCTGTGCCAATAACTTTTGTTTCATTGATGCCCTCCGTCGGTAGATTGCTTTACTTAGCAATCTTTCTAATATTCATAATAAATCACACTGCAGACCAGCGTGCTGTAGTAATGTTGGCGGAGGGGTATTGCAGCAACATGTCTGTTTTGTGAAGGAAATATTTAAAGTTAACACTGTTAATTATTTATTCTACAGTTATTTGTTTCGCACTTGTATGCATTACTAAAAACACTTTCCGCGAAGCCAGGCTATACCCCTAGCGTTTCAAATACCGGCGTAAGGCGCGCTAATTTTTTTCTCGGTTGTTTCTACGGAAAGGTGGCGTTCTATGCAAAAGCCATAATTAATGGGAAGGCTGTGCTGGGCTGTATTTACTAGAAAGGTGGTGCTTGCTATAAGGTGGTGTTTGCTATAAAGGTAGTACCTACTATAAAAGGTAGTATCTACTATAAAAGGTGGTGCTTACACGCAAAGCTGCAATATAAGGGTTAATGCAAAAACAGCCGACTTTGCATCATTCGCCGATTCTCTCGTAAGAATGTTACAGAATTATGTCTTTTTTATGAAAGAAATATTTGATGCATAGCATGCTAGCTATTTGCTTGGAATGGATAAACCCTGTTTGAAGCCCATTGTAAAGCAACTCCAATAAGGATAAGTCCAATAGGAACCGGCCCAGCAACAGCGTCTCCGCTGGTTTGGGTAAACCGACAGCCGGCTTAAT
>JAHQVY010000020.1 GCA_019634095.1 Cellvibrionaceae bacterium | reverse complement strand
GGGCCAAACGGGTGTGTCTTCTTCGGGGAACGACTCGGGCCGCTGCATTTGTAAAATATGAATTTCACTGGTCTCGGGGTGAATACCTTTTTCAAGCGACACCCGATAGCGAGTTTTGGTTTCCGCGTCATTTTTAAATCGCAGCCAGCCGGTTTCGATAAGACCGGCACTGGCATTGCTCGCCACAACTTGTAAATTATATTCCGACATAAAATTTTGAGTGCGCGGCCACACCTGGGAAGTGGACGCATTGAGAAAAATCCAACGCTCACTGCCCAGTTTTTGAATTTTAACACCCACCTCGCCTTTATCGGCCATGGGATTAGGACGCGGAATTTCGTAGTCTTGCAACTGGTAGGCATCGCCGAATTCATCGTTGGCGTTAATTTCCGGCACATCGTAGATAGTTACCATCGGGCGCGTAACTTTATCGCCAGGAACAGTCATTGGCGAAACTGGCGCAGCGCGCAGGTAATCTTTTTGACGACTGCGAAAAACCCCTTCGTCGCCAAAAAACGTGCTGCAACCACTCAATAGATGGCTGCTAATAATGACGAAAACCAGGTAAGAACGACACTTTAATGATTTCATAAATTCTTATTTGACAGTTTCGTGGCTGCATGGATATGAAAAGTAAGTGCAATACATCGCAACGCAGCAATTAGTTCGCTTTCCAAAATAGTACACTTTTCAAATACAGAGTTGCGGCGATGAGCAATTAACCCGCTCGGTTCGCCGCAAAAACTCAGGCTGGCAAAGCGCCCGCCTTAACCATGGCGCTGCGCAGTTCGCCGTGATATTCCCCGGCCAAGGGCGTTAGCGGCAAACGCAAGGCTCCATCCATGTGGCCCATAGCAGCCATCGCCCACTTTACCGGAATAGGGTTGGCCTGGAGGAATAAGGCCCGATGAAGGTCTTGCAAACGGGCATCAATGAGCCGTGCCTCTTCGACCTTGCCCTGTGCCGCGAGTTCACAGATTTTCGCCACTTCGGCCGGGGCGACATTGGCTGTGACTGAAATTTCACCGTGGCCGCCAGCGGCGAGGAAATCCATGGCGGAAAGATCGTCCCCGGAAAAATATAAAAAGTCTCGGTCTATCAAATTTTGCAGTGCGTTCAGCCGCTCTATACTGCCGGTGGCCTCTTTAATACCAACAATATTGTCTATTTTGGCAAGACGCGCCACGGTTTCCGGCAGCATATCAACCGCTGTACGCCCCGGCACATTGTAGAGCAGCTGTGGGATAGCCACTTCTTCAGCAATCTTTTTGTGGTGTTGAAACAAGCCCTCCTGCGAAGGCTTGTTGTAGTAGGGTGTCACCAGCAAACAGGCATCGGCTTTCGCGTCCTTGGCAGCTTGAGTCCAGGCCAGGGCCTCGGTGGTTGAATTCGCACCGGTGCCGGCAATCACCGGGATACGGCCATTAACTTGATCCACCACCTTGCGAATCACTTCCTGGTGTTCCGCCACATCCAGGGTAGCACTCTCACCGGTGGTACCCACCGCAACAATGGCATGGGTACCTGCTTGAATGTGCCACTCAATTAAAGTGTGCAAGGCCTTCCAGTCTAGAGAACCATCATTTTTCATGGGCGTGACTAGGGCAACCATGCTACCGTTTAGCATAATTCTCTCCAAATATAGTGCTCCAAATACAGTGCTCCAAATACAGTGCTCCTAATACAGTGGCCTCGCAGTAATGACTGTGGGCAAGAAGGGCGCTTATGGTAATGTCGCACATTCACTCTCACAACTGTTTTTTAGCTAAGATTGCGCTGCAGAGGTATCGCTGCAAAGTTTACGGCGCGCGACTGCGCGATCTGCGGCGCTTTTTAAGCCAGGGCAAGTGCGCAATCTGGTAGAAATCCCGCTGGCCGTCCGGGCGAGTTTTAAAGCGGCGATGCACCCACAAATACTGGGCCGGGTGCTCGCGAATGCGGGTTTCAATAAACTCACTCAGCAAGCTGGCATCCTGCGCCGTATCACCCGCGCCGTAACCTTCCAGGGGGAAAATCTCCACTTCGTAACCGCTCAAGTCACTTTTGCGCACCGCTCTGTAAGCCAGCACAGCGGCTCGGCCCATCTTGACTAGCTGACTCGGCGCGGTGACCACAGCGGTGGATACGCCGAAAAATGGCACGAAAACGCTGTGTTTAGGGCCGTAATCTTGATCTGGAAGGTACGATAAAGCTCGCCCCTTGCGCAGGCATTTTACCATACTGCGCACCTCCGCCCGAGGCACCACTTTAAAGTCTGGGCCGTGGCGCTCGCGTCCTTTGCGCTGAATATAGTCGTAAACCGGGTTGCGGTGCGGGCGATAAACACCGTCGATTAGAAAATGCTGCCCCTTGTGAACTCCGGGGCCGGAAATCTCCAGGGAGGTAAAATGCAAACCAATAAACAGCACCCCCACGTTTTGCTCTTGCAGGCGCTTTAAATGCTGCTGACCTTTAGATTCGATGCGCTTGTTAATGGCTTGTTTCGACCAAAACCAGGCGATACCGGTATCGAACAATCCGCGACCAACCGATTTCATGGATTCGCGGTACAGTACCTCACGTTCGGTCTCACTCAAGTCGGGAAAGCAAAGCGCGATATTTTTTTGCGCAATAATTCGGCGATGCTGACTCAGCTTGCCCGCCAATAGCCCCAGCCAACCGCCCAACAACATTTGCCAGCGAAACGGCAATACCTGCACCGCGAGCCACCACACACCGATAGCCAACCAGGTTGGCCAGTGACGCGGGTGCAGCAGGGCGATAGAAAAATGTGGTCTTCCCATAGATATGGCGAATGCAACTCGGCAAATCGCCAAATTACAGTTTGATAAAGTCTGTCTCTACAATTGGACTTAGGTCTTCCCGATAGTCAACCGAGTCTAGACCAAAGCCAAACAGCTTGAGAAAATCTTGGTGGTGCCCTTTGTAATCACTTATTTCAAAAAGGTTTTCCTGAGTTACTTGGGGCCATAGCGCGGCTACTTTATTTTGGATATCTGGCTGTAGCTCGAGATTATCCATACGTAAGCGTTGCTGTTCATCCAAGCGCGGTGAATCTGTATAAAGGCCTTCGGTAAACAGACGGTAGACTTGTTCGATGCAGCCTTCATGCACCCCCGCTTCTTTCATTACCTTGTACAGTAATGAAATATATAGCGGCATTATCGGAATTGCCGAGCTGGCTTGCGTGACCAGAGCCTTTAGCACCGCCACATGCGCCCTGCCCCCAACCGCAGACAAACGCTGATTTAAAGCCGCGGCTGCGCGGTCTAAATCTTCTTTGGCGCGGCCAATGGTGGCCTGACCGTATATCGGCCAGGTGATTTTTTCGCCCAAATAGGTATACGCCACGGTTTGGCAGTTGTGGGCTAACACCCCCGCCTCGCTCAACGCAGCCAACCAAAGCTCCCAATCTTCGCCGCCCATCACCTTCACTGTGTCGGCAATTTCCTGTTCCGAAGCCGGTTCCAAAGTCATATCGGCGATTTGTAGCGTGTCGGTGTTGAGGTTCTTCGCCGTGTAGCGCTCGCCAATTGGCTTGAGCGTCGATTTATAAATTTCTTCAGAATCTGGGTCCTGGCGCCGCGGCGACGCAAGACTGTACACCACCAAATCAACTTGCCCTAAATCTTGTTGAATCAACTCAATCGCTGTTTGTTTCGCCCGATGAGAAAAAGCATCGCCATTAACACTTTTTGCATACAGCCCTTTACTTTTTGCCAACTCCTCGAAGGCCGCCGAGTTATAGTAACCAGCGGTGCCACAGCGTTTTACAGAAGGCGCTTTTTCAAAGAAAAAGCCCAGTGTTTTCGCCCCGCAGCCAAAAGCAGCGGCAATGCGCGAAGCCATGCCATAACCGGTAGAACTGCCTATAACCAATACATTTTTGGGGCCATTTGCAATCGGCCCCTGAGATTCAATAAAGCGAACCTGCTCTTCTACATTGGCAGCACATCCTTTGGGGTGGGCATTAGTACAAATAAATCCGCGCACTTTTGGCTCTATAATCATGCATTAATCCTGCTTGTGGCTAGTCAAATTTTGAACGGTTGCGACACAACGAGGCGAGATTATATACCAAGGTTACGAAATAACTATAATGCTAGGCTTTTTAACGTAAATTAATCAGTTGGATCGTAGTTAAGGCCTTCGCAGTAGATTCAAATGATTAATTTAGGTTTAACCGAGGAATAGCTATGTTTAGCCTGCGCTACGCAACTCGCAGTGAATGGGTCGACACCGTGTTAGCGGATTTTAATGCATTTTTAGTCGACCACGCCGCCGCCGAAAAAAAAGCCTCGGGCATGGCGGTTTCCATGCTGTCTCACTACCCCGACCGGCCCGCTCTAGTTACAGCCATGGCCGATCTGGCAATAGAAGAGCTGGTTCATTTTCGTGAAGTTATCAAAATAATGACTGCGCGAGGAGTGCAATTGGGCGCAGACAATAAAGACGTCTATGTCAACCAATTGCGAAAATTAACCCGTAAAGGATCGCAAGCGTATATGCTCGACCGTTTAATTTTAGGGGGCGTTATTGAAGCCCGTGGCTGCGAGCGTTTTGGTTTGGTGGCCCAAGCGCTGGCCGAAGGCGATTTAAAACATTTTTATCAACGTATTGCCGACTCTGAAGCCAAACACGGCTCGCTGTTTATCGATCTGGCCAAATTGTATTTCTCCGATAGCGAGGTAGAGAACCGCCTCGATGAAATTCTGGACCGAGAAGCCGCCATTGTGGAAGCACTGCCACTGGTGGCTGCATTGCACTGAGCCTGTGGGCCAATTATTGTCTAAGCCCTAAAGCACACACTATGGCCAAACAACATTCGCAAAAATACCTCGCCACTTATGCCGAGCCCGAGGTTCAGTCTCTGGCACAGATCCAAGAATGCTTTGCGCGCGACGCGTTTCGAGCGAGCTTGGCCATTCCCGCCTACAACGAACAACCCAACTACCTAAAGCGCTGGATGCTGCATCCGCAGGCGCAGCATTACCTGTTAATTACCGTGGTCAATGCCCCCGATACCCAGCGGACAAGTTCCGCTGACAATATTCAGTTGTGGCAATTTATCGAAAGCCAGTTTCACCGGGTGTGCCGCGCCGACAATGTATCGGTTTTTGAGCAAGGCCCAATCAAACTGCTCGCAGTCGATCGATTTTCCAACGCCAGCCAGCGCCTGCCCAAGCGCCAAGGGGTAGGATTGGCCAGGAAAATCGCCTGTGATTTAAGCGTGTTTTTATATTGCAGCGGCCGCCAACAATTTCCCTGGGTGTTTTCCAGCGATGCCGACACCCATTTGCCGGAAAATTACTTTTCGGCGATTCATAACTCCGACAGGCGCAAACATTCTTGCACGAATAAGCTAAATACCAAAGTCAGTGCTCTGGTGTTTAATTTTGAACATATTCAAGCCGGGGCCTGCGACGAGGTGTTTGCAGCCACCCAAAGCTACCAGCAAGCCATTAAATACTACTGCCAGCAACTGCGCTACGCCCGCTCGCCCTATGCCTTTTACACCCTGGGCAGTGCACTGGCCATTAATATTCATGCCTATGCCGCTGTGAGGGGCTTTCCCAAGCGCCCCGGCGGCGAAGATTTTTATTTACTTAACAAACTCGCCAAAATTGGCGCTGTGCAACACTGCCCAGCGGTTAAGCTCGCCATCGAAGCGCGCACCTCGCAGCGGGTGCCCTTTGGTACCGGTCCGGCGGTGCAAAAAATTGTCGAACAAAGCTCGCAGGCAATAGACTACCGCTACTATTCACCGCATATTTTTCAAGAGCTCAAACACTGGTTAGCCTTGAGCACGCAACTGTGGCAGTACCGAGACAGCCCCGCCAGCATTCCCTGGCCCTCGGTGCGCTGCCAGCAAAGCTTAGGGCGCTTGCCCTTTAGCCGTTTTCTGCTGCATGCAACACGGCAGTGCAAAACTGAAACCGTATTTAACAAAGCTTTTCACGACTGGTTTGATAGCTTTATGACGCTGAAGTTTATCCACGATATGCAAGACCACTACTACCCGGCTCAGGATCTGCAATACTGCCTGCGCATCGCAGATGGTCGCCAAACAGATTCCGCCCCATGACAAGTATTGCAGAGCAGGCCCTGCTATTCGCCATTGCCCTCAGCGCCAACACTCTCTCGGCCATCGCTGGCGGCGGTTCCGGCCTGTTACAGCTGCCGGCCTTAATTTTTTTGGGCTTGCCGTTTTCGGTGGCCTTGGCAACGCACAAAATAGCCACGGTGGCACTGGGTGCCGGCGCCACCCTAAAACACCTGAAAAACCAGAGCACAGACTGGCGGTTTTCGCTCTTGATTTTAGCCGCTGGCCTGCCGGGTGTGGTGCTCGGCGCAAAGCTAATACTCCGGCTACCGGAACAAACCGCCAAGGCCCTGTTGGGCTTACTCACCATAGCGCTGGGTATATATTCCCTGTTAAAAAAACAACTCGGCCAGCGCTACTCACCGAAGCACGGCGACCTTAGCGGTCACCTGTGCGGCGGTACCGGCCTATTTATTATCGCGGTGTTAAACGGTTCTCTCGCCTCGGGTACCGGTCTTTTTGTCACACTGTGGTTAATCGGCTGGTACGGCTTAGACTACAAGCGCGCCACCGCCTATACCATGATATTGGTAGGCCTATTTTGGAACGGCGCCGGCGCCTTGACGTTATCCGTGTTGACGCCACTCAAATGGCAATGGCTTCCGGCCCTCATTCTCGGTTCGCTACTCGGCGGCTATTTAGGTGCGGCGCTAGCAATAAAATATGGCAACCCTTTAATTAAACGTTTATTCGAAGCGGTGACAATTTCAGTGGGCGTATCCCTGCTCATCGGTGTCGCGCACAACTCAATTTAGCTCTGTTGAACCTTTTACATGAATGCTCTCAGGCAATCCCTACATCCGAAAAATATTGTCAATGCCCTCGATCGTATCGACAATGAAGCACCCTCTTATACGCTCAGCCGCAAGCAGGCTCTGCGCCGGGTATTTACTACCTTGGCCTGCGTCAGCGTCTGTTTATTAATCATTCACTATGCCAAGTATTCCACCACCTTGCATGCATTGTTGCGAGATCTCGCCGTTGCCCAAGGCTTGGATAAAAATTATTGGCTACTGCAACTGAAAAAAACCCAGTTTTTCGAACTCTTAAACTACTGCTGGTGGACAGCTTGGCATGTGATCGGCTACGTTTTACTGCCGTTTTTTATAATTAAGTGGCGATTTAAGGAACGTTTTCTGGATATGGGCTGGCGCTTTAACGATACCGCAACCCATTGGCGCGGCTATGTATTGCTGATATCGCCGATTCTATTTTTTATTTTCCTGGTGAGCTTTCGCGACGATTTTCTGAGACACTACCCCTTTTACGATATCGCCCACCGCAGCTGGTTTGACTTTCTTGCCTGGGAGCTACTTTACCTTATACAGTTCATTTGCCTAGAATTTTTCTTTCGCGGCTTTTTTATCAACGCCCTGCGCCCTGCTATCGGCGCCAATGCCGTGTGGGTGATGTGTGTCCCCTATCTCATGATCCACTTTCCAAAATTATGGTTGGAAGCCACTGGAGCCATTCTATTCGGTTTGTTTCTCGGTATACTCGCCCTGCAGTCTCGCTCCATTTGGGGCGGTTTTATGGTGCATGCCGGCATTGCTGTATCTATGGATCTGGTATCACTGATAAAACAAAACCGAATTCCCACCCAATGGTGGCCGTTTTAACCAACCAACTCAACAAAGTTTCACGCAGGGCATGGCAAAATGCAGCCGCCCAAGTTCTGGGGATAACTCATTGATCGCAGCAACATTGCAATGCTTTAGTTTGGTCATGTAACCCCAATTAGGGAAATCAATAAATATCGCAAAAGCAAGTCTTGTTTCTAGAACAGGCGCTTAAATCGGGCGATGGCGATTTTTAATGACGGTATCGAGTGGCACTTAATTTAGCTGCAGCCCCAGGGATGGCCGGTGCATAGTCCAGGCCGCTCAAGTATTCCCTGGGCTATGCAAGTTCCCGACGCTTAAATACCCCGGCCATCACTTTCCTAGAACGCTGGGTAAATAAATGGGCAAAATGCCTGTACTAACTTAGCTTTTGCAAGCCTTGTATCTAAGGAGTTTCAGGCTTAATTAAGTGTCATTGATGTCTATCTTTATATCTATGTTTACATTTTTATTTATATTTATAACAGTAGATTAAACCTATAACGTAGTTTAAAACACAGGGAAAGCATACTTCATTTACGGCGACAGGGTAAATATTCGCAAGCAAATGCTCACCGCCACCCAACAATCTAAAGTCAATCATTTATAAGGTAAAACCAATGTCAGAAATTTTAATCAGGTACTTCCATTTTATCGGAATCATTACCCTCAGCTGCACCTTGGTAGCTCAAAATATTTTAATAAAACCCCAGCTAGATGGCCCAACCTTAAAGAAGATCGGCCGGTTCGACGCCATTTATGGTATTGCAGCCGTGGTTACCCTGGTAGCCGGCATGTTGCTTTGGCTATCGGTGGGTAAGCCCAAAGAGTTTTACACCAGCAATCCGCTATTCCACATCAAAGTAACGCTATTTATTATTGTCGCGCTCTTATCTGCCGCTCCCACAATTTTCTTCTTCAAACATCGACGCAACCCGCCCACCAGCCTGAGCGTTCCGAAGCATATTCGTATACTCAAGCACAGCGAAATGCTGTTTTTAATTATATTGCCTTTACTCGCGGTTTTTATTGCCAAAGGCATCGGTATTTAAAAAAATTTTAGGCCTAGCCTTACATAAAGTTTTACACTCAAAAGCGTTTACTGGAGTATGAAAGCTGCACGGTAATATTTAGTACAGCGATGGGGGGCAGTAAGGCGGTTCTGGGCCGAAAATTTATGCAACCTTAGGGTAAATGCGAGGGACGCTGCGCGCGCCAAGCCTATTTGCAATCAGTCAATACAGGCGTAGCGGCGCAGCACCTGTTTAACTTGATCGACACCCAGCGCTTGCTCGGCATGCATCCCCACTGAAACGGCGCTGGCAACATTGGCCGGCATATCATCGATAAATAAAATATGCTCATTGGCTACCGCCATGCGCTGCTGCACTATGCGAAAGCCCTCGGGATCTGGCTTATAATGGCCAATTTCATAGGAGGCAAAGGCAAAATCAAAATACTGTGCCAAACCGATAGTGTTCATAAACCGCGGCAAGTGCAAATCGCTGGTATTGGAATAAAACGCCAGCGTGTAACGCGGCTTTAGCTGCCGCAGTAGGTCTTGCGCGCCGGGTAAAAAACCCGCTGGCCAATCGACAAAGGCTTCTCGAAACTGCGCGCCGCCAACGGACAAATTAAAATAAGCGAGCATCCCATCGATAAATTCTTCGGCGGATATTTTTCCCGATTCGTAGGCAATCACCACCGGACACTCCCCCCAACGGCGCCACTTTTCCTCTACGCTTAAGGCTTGCGGCAACCATTCGTCACGCAGGGGTGGCGGACCGGGCAAATTAATGAGCACTCGGCCCAAGTCAAATAAAATATGCGTAATTTCGCAATTCACGGCGTACCCTTCGCTTTTCTTTTAGATTTACATTAATGGATTAATAGAAATGAATCTTGCGGCTTGGCAGCCAGCATAACCCACCACAGCGCGCCAGATCGAGCATTTAATTTTAGTGTAACAAACGGGCACTATGCCTTAGCCAATAACCCTGGGAAGCGCCATGGAATAACGTCCAGCTTTTTATCTTTTAACCGTGACCATTTCGTTTTAAGATACCAGGCCCCTAAAAAAATTAATAAAATCACTAACCGTATGCAGTATTCAGCTGAACTCGAACCAAACATGATCACCTTATACGCCAGTTTATCTGAGAGACAAGCGCCGTTAAGCCACTACCGAAACCAAAAAACGTAGCCATGACGAAATTAATGGCATTTACCGCCGATTGGGCTGTGATGACAAAACGTTTAAAGCAGGCATGCTGGAGCTTTGAGGGGAAGACCCCATAAAACAGCCTGGAGTACGCACGCCGGCAGATGGGCGAAGAGCTTAACAAAAGGATTGCCAGTAAGCCGCCCACTTGAAAAAACGGTAAGTTATCTGCTGCCCCCCTTACCCTGACATAATACTAAGCAGGAATCTATGGCAACTTACACAGAGAAACTATCGTTTATAGAAAAGGCCGGTTACAGTCTGGGCGACCTGGCGGCGAACCTAGTATTCCAAACGCTTGTCACCTTTGTGGCCTATTATTATACAAATGTCTACCAATTGCAGCTGGGCACGGCGTCGCTGATTATCGCGGTTAGTGGGTTTCTGGGCGGCGTAGCCTTCAGCCCGATTATGGGGGTTATTGCCGACCGCACCCGCACCCGGTGGGGCCGCTACCGACCGTGGATTTTATGGACATCTATTCCCTTTGCCATCAGCATTCTACTAACCTTTACCACGCCCAACTTTAGCTACAATGGTAAAGTTATTTATGCATTTGTAACCTTTCTACTGCTTACCGCGCTCTATACCGCCAACAACTTGCCCTATTCTTCGTTAAGCGGTGTACTCACCGGAAATATGAGTGAGCGCAACAGCTTATCGAGTTATCGTTTTGTGGCGGTGATGATCGCCCAGTTTATTATTCAAGTGCTATTACTACCACTGGTGCTCGTGGTCGGAAATGGCGACAAGGCCGCTGGCTTTGAAAAAATCATGATGTTTTTCGCCATTACATCGCTTATATGCTTTCTGGTTACCTTTTTCGTCACTCGCGAACGCGTTATTCAACAGAAAGATCAAGCAAGCTCTGTAAAACAAGACTTAACGGACCTGTTAAACAACAAGCCCTGGTTGGT
>JAHQVY010000019.1 GCA_019634095.1 Cellvibrionaceae bacterium | reverse complement strand
CGTGCCGGGCGGCCCTTCTAATAATACAATCTCGTGGTAGCTTAATTTTTCTATAAGCTGCTGGGTGCTCTTCGGCAAACGCCCTGGAATCCATACCGGTTTGCCGGCATTTTGTTTGGCGGGCTCCGCCACTGCCAGCTCTGGGGTAAGGAACTTGCCCAGCAACGACGCGTAAAATCGGTCCACCGAATGGTGGGCAATACCCGAAATATCATCCACATCGACTTCGAGTGCCTGTTCCAGCGGAGACAATAGCGACGCGGCACGGTATAAAATAACGCTATTTAAATCGCACTCAATGCCTTTAAAATTTAAATTCCCTAAAATCCCCCCTTTGCCATTTTCTCCCTGAAAGCCAAACAAAATCTCGCGTGTGCGATCAAAAATACTGTCTGCAAGCGGCAGGTGACGACACAGACAAATACGATCACTCACTTGATCAATATTCAGCTGCTGTACCAAGAGTGTATTGAAGAACTCGCTAAGGCCTTCCATTTCGGTTTTGCTGGTGCCAAATTTGTTAATGACATGCGCTAAAGCTAGATGATTAAGGTAGATTTTTCCGTCATCTTTCGCCTGTAAACGCACCTCTCTTCCCGACTCACGCACACTGATTTTGAGGTAATACAGCGGGAAACGCAGCGTCTTCAACACTTTTCTTTGTAAAAATAGGGTATCGACAATCTCAAAGCCCAAATAGAACTCGCTAAAACGGTCACAAATAAAACGATTGCGAAATTCATTGGCTTCATCAGAACCCAGAGAAAGGCGAAATTTACCCTCGCCAAAATTTTTCACTTCGGAAGCACTCAGAGTGGTGGCAAACTGCATCAGCGGCGAGGTGTTATCGGCCTTTTTTTTGCTTTTTTCATTTTCAGTATTGTCCGGACGTGCCTTGGCCCCGGAAAATAATTGCCCATAATCCACCTTAATCTCTTTTTCATGAAAGCGTTCACCTAAGCGCGGCTGGTAATTTGCTTTTGTTAAAGGGGAATGACTTTTTGCAAAATGAGCCGCATGGCTGCGCCGCTGCTGCTCTGCTTCAGTGAGCGGCTTGGGTTTTTCTGGACTGCGCGCAGCCAATGACGGTTTATAGTCGCTAATTTCTTGCAGTATATCTTTGCGCAAGATTAAATCACTGGTAATACTCTTACTGGTTTTAACAAAACTAAACTGAAACAGCTTGTGGTAGGAAACAATGGAACTTAGCACATCGCTGGGGTGCTGCAAGGCTTCGCTATACAACACCTCACTCAGTAGCTTTGCATCTCGCCGATTCACCGTAATGTACCCCGACGAACCCTCGGGTTCATCCAAATCTTGGATAATCAAGTTTTGAAGGTCCATTTGCGAAGACTTAAAGTAGAAATAGTCTTTGTTTAAAAAACCTATACGACGCTCGAACGCTCGCGGGGAGGAAAGTGCCAACTCTTTTTGCAACAGCCGCCGTAAACAGGCTCTAAAACGACCGAAGACAAAGTGAGGAATATATATTCTGCGCTTTTCAACTAAGTTTTCCAGCACAAAGACATAAAAACCGTGGCGGCTCTTGATCCGCTTCACTAAAAAATTTTTGGCTTTGTCTTCTCGCTGCGTAGCTGGCGCTTTATTCTTTCTGAATAGAGAGAATGGACTTTTCATTATTACGGCCTAAGTTACCTAACGAGCAAGGACACACGGCGATTTCTTTCCCTGGCTTTTGCTAACACCTCTCCCCGCTTATTCGTTGGATCCACCACGGGACGAGTATCGGCATACCCCACGGTGCGCAAGCGGTGCTTAGAAAACCCCATATCCAACATATGTAGAGCCATACTGCCCGCACGCTTGCCACTGAGTGTCCAATTGGTGCTCACCTCGCCATCAACGACTTTATAATAGGCGACATCGTCTGAATGCCCCTCGATATCGACCAAGTATTGCGTATCTAAAATTTGGCGCAACACCCTGTCTATCGATAGCAGTGCCTGTTTGTCAATAATCGCCTCCCCCGGTGCAAACAGTATGCGAGTATCTAAATCGACGCGAACGCCCTGCTCCGCAAGCACCACGCTGGCACCCGGTACGCCCGGCACACCCCGAATAATTTCCTCCAGCTCCTCATGTAAAGCCACTAAGGTATTTTCAGAATTGCCGGTCATCACTTGTTTCACCTTCTCAAACGATCCCACCTCGATATTACTCATACTTAACAACATCACAAGAAATACGCACAGTATTACCATTAAATCGCCAAAACTGATATAGAATGAATCCAAACCTTCGTCGGAATCTCGCTTTTCTAAGTCATCCAAGCGCATATTAGTCATCATGTTTGCTTAATTTTTTGTTGCTAATTGCGGGATTTATAAAGCGCTCCTCACGCTGAATTAACACCTTTACCCGACTCATCAATAGCTTGTTGGTCTCCAGAAATAAGGTATTGTGCTGCTCAATACGGCCCGCCATTGGCGTAAAAAAAAACGAGCCAAATATTGACCCAAAAGCAGTGGTCATCAAAGCTAGCGACATCGCCGGGCCGATTTTTGACGGTTCATCCAGAGACTGCAGCACATCGATTAAGCCGATCACCGTGCCCAACAAACCCAATGCCGGCGCAATTTTTGCCCCTTTACTTAACAGGGCTACTGCCGTTTTTCGGGCTATAAAGCGCGCGGAAATGTTGTTGGCAACCAGGGTTTCTATTTCATCGTAAAATAGCTTGTTGCCCAACATATGCACTATATCATTCAGCAAATCGCCGTTAATCTCTTTGCCTTCTCTTAAGGTAAAGATACTGTCACCCTTAATAATAAGTTCATCGAGTTCAGCAATATAATTTTGAGTTTGCCTAGCCGGCTGAGTAAATAGCGACTTAAAAATAAAGGCAAAGGTTTTAAGTAGCGATGTCAAATCGAACTGAAACAGCAAGCAGCCGACTGTACCGCCGATAACAAAAAAGAAACTGCGCATATCGCTAAATAATATCGCGCTGCTCAGCTCCTGATCGCTATGGCTGCCGGCTACCGCAAGTAATACCAATACAATAAGACCTATGCTCAGCAATACAGACACCGGATCAAAAACCGAACGAAAAGTTTTTTCTAGTTTATTTTGCAGTGGTTCAATCATCGTCAACTTCGCTATTTTCCCCAACTATTAACTGATTTCGGCCAATATCAAACACTGCCATTTGTTCTAATACCGCAGCGTCGAACTGCTTACCATTCAGCTCTTCTACCATAGAAAACCTAACCACATAGTCGTCTGCTACCGACAACAGTATTTTCATTCCCCGCTGCAAACTGGCAACGGACTCGAGCTCCGCTTGGTTTAGCGCTGTGATTTGAAAATCATTGCGCATGGAGTCGCGCGCCTTAAAGGTATCTCCATCTACAAATAACAAGTCGGCGACACGACGCTCGATGCTACCCAGCTCTTTGTCATCGAAAAAAAGAATGCCTAAGGGAACTTTTTTATCTTTATCGAGGGTAACCAAACACGTTGCACGAAACTCCGGCACTCGATCCAATAAATGCGTGGGAATATCGAGCGTCTTGCGCAGCGATTTTACTTTAACTACACGCCGTTTCAGATCCACATGCTCGACACTGCACAACAACGTATTTCCGGGCAGGCTCCCGGTGCGAAGACTTTCTGTAGTGGTTTGTTTGTCTTTTTGTTTTTCCGCAATCAATTCTTCGCTTAGGCGTTCCGCTAATACTTTCAAAGAGCCCACTTGTTTTTTTGAATCGGCAAGCTCCGCCTTTAGCTGTTTAATTTGTTGCTCTTTTTCTTGATTAATTAACGCGTCGACCGTATGACTTTTATTTGCGTTGTAATTGGCAACCTCGTCGTAAAAGCGTTGTAATAAACTGCCTAAGCGGTGTTTTTGCGGCAGCTCAAAACTCATGCATGGAAAATAGTCGTGTACATACTTTTTACCTTGCACTTTTTTTCCTTCGCTGACACGAGCGTGAACCACAAATTTGAAGCTATCTAAACAGGAAAGAATATTTTCCAAATTATTCACATAGCCATTGGCTTCCAGCACCTTTTCTATAGTTTCCACCGGATTGCTAAACAATACCTTATCGAGCGAAATGTAGAACAAGTTTTTTTCCGCATCGTGGTTAACAATGGAAAGCTGCTGATTTACCACAGATTTTAACAGTTCATCGCCACTACCCTCGGAAATTAGGCTTAGGGTGTATTTGTCAAAAATGGGCATAGGGAGTGAAAAGTCTCTCAGGAATAAGAATGCTCGCGATATAGTATCCGGCGCGATGCTCACTGCTCAAAAAACAACCAGATTAATTCGTGCAAAAATGAGCGGCAAGTATACCGTTTTTTGCCGCGCGATGCCCGCTACTCCAAATATTTCACCCCCTGCTTCACCGCGCAAGGCAAGCGATGAGATATTCGAAATAACGCCAGCTCTGTATTGAAACGCTAGCCAATGATAGCGCTAATAAACAGTTGCTTGCGTCCGTCGATGCACGGTTAAGACTCGGTTTAACGATTACTGGCTATAGGCATAGTGTGTCTCGCTATTATCAGTAATGGCCGCCAAGCACGCTGATCAAAGGCCCGCATCCATTGTCCATGATTCATTTGCCCGAGCAGTAGAGGGAGAATTCAACTCAATCCAATAGCTGTGGCATAGCCAGCAAAACCTTTTTAGCCTAAAAAGAGGCTAAGGGCGGCCGGCAGAGAGATTGCGCCATATATACCCGTCGCGTTTGCTCGCTGTGATGCGCTTCAATATTGCAGCCATGCAACAATATGTTGCTAACTCGTTGAGGCTGCTTAGGCTATAGATGAAATATTTACCCACACGGTGAAGTGAATTATTTTTCATAACGTATAGATAATAACTAGTTGCTAACGGCTATTCGCTACAAGCTAGTCAGCCATTGCGAGTGTTAACCCGGCACTCGCTTCAAAAATACATTTTTGAGGCCTGACTGCACGCTACTTTAGAAAACACCCAAAAGAATACCTAAGAATGTATATGAAAAATTATCTATTGGCCCTAGCTTGAATAATTCGCCGGTAGTGCTATTGATAAAACGGGCAAACCGTTGCACTCTTTATTCTTAACCGAAGAGCCTCAGTTATTCGCAACACAACGCAATAGACTTAGATTCTTCGCGGTTGTTTTATTAATTCTAATAATACGAGAGCAACACCTTATGATCGCTTTTCTCCGCACCGGCCTTGTGACTATAAGCCTCAGTTTATGCGTCCATACTCACGCGCAGAATCCACTTGATTTTGGCAGCAATATTCTAACGGCAGACCCATCCGGCCATGTTTGGCCCGATGGCAAGATGTATCTTTACACTTCCCATGACCAGGACTGCCAGCCAGATTTTTTTATGAAAGATTGGCATGTTTTTTCCTCATCCGATTTAGTTAAGTGGCAAGACCACGGTGCGGTGTTGTCGGTTGATCAATTGAAATGGGCAGACAACTTCGCGTGGGCACCAGATGCCGCTTACAAAAATGGCAAATACTATTTTGTATTTCCTGCAGGAACCGGTTTTAAAGATCGCAAAAACCCAGAAAAAAGCACGAAATGGATGGGTATTGGTATTGCTGAAAGCACATCACCCACAGGCCCATTCAAAGACATGATAGGCAAACCCCTGTGGCGAGAACCCTATGCCAATGACCCCAGTATGTTCGTGGATGATGACGGCAAAGCCTATTTGTATTTTCACGGCAAAGATTTTGATTATCACGTGATTGAAATGGCGGATGATATGCGCAGCACCCGGGGAGATTTTGTGAAAATGGATATGGGCGGTTATGAACCAAAAATGGAAGGGCCTTGGATCTTTAAACGCGGCGATATCTATTACTTCACCATGCCGGAAAAGAATCGCATTTTAAGCTACTACACTGCCAATTCTCCCAAGGGCCCCTGGAAATATCGCGGCGTGATTATGGAAGAAGAAAACGGTAATAATCATCATTCCATTGTAGAGTATAAAGGGCAGTGGCTGTTGTTTTATCACCGCTGGCTACCCACACCCGATTCAGACTGCACCACACGAAAAAAACAACGGCACGTTACCGCTGAGTACCTGTATTTTAACGCCGACGGAACAATTAAACCGATCAAACGCAGCGAGGCGGGTGTCGGCGACTTTCCGCAGAAAATCAAACAAAACGCCAAAAAACCCTTAACACCTTAACGCTTGCACCCAATCATCTATACCTGCAACGCTACGGGTATATACCCCAAGCGTTTGAGATTTAGGTGTTAGGAGTGCGCCAATTTTTGTTCTTGGCAAGGCGGTACTCACAGGGATGTGAGGTATTAGGGCAACGCAGAATAGCCATTCTATTCACAATAGCTAGCTATTTAAGGCGGAGCAACACCGCCAAGGGCACTTAGGGGCGGGCTCATAAGGCCTAAATCTCAAGTGTTTTGGGTATAGATCAACCATCGATTTGCTGCGCAGTTACGACAAAACGCAAAGGCCCGCCGGGATTGATGGCATCGAAAGGATAACATGTCACCAAGGTGAGAAAGTCGCCACGGTTTTCAATACCCAAATACCCTTCGCGCACATCGTCGATGCGGGTATGCCGCACAATAAATTTTAACCACTGGCCTCGTTTATTCTGCAGCTCAAAGGTATCCCCCACATTGATTTTTTTCAAGAACCCGAAGTGGGTATCGCGATGACCGCCGACAACACTCGCGCCTTCTCCAGGCAGAGCGGTAGCTCCCAGGTGCCCAGGACCAAATGCCAAGCTACTGCCATGAGCACCCGCCAGAATATACAGATCGCGGGGTAAATGTTTGCTCCGTAAACGTGCCACAGGCCAAGTGTCCGCCCACGACCAGGGTTTGCGTATATGTTGCGTTTTGATGGTATGCTGCCATGCATCGGCAATTAACCATTGCGCCAACT
>JAHQVY010000145.1 GCA_019634095.1 Cellvibrionaceae bacterium | reverse complement strand
GACGCCCAATAAACTGAAACTAAAACGTTTTTTCAATTTTGCGGCTGCACCCGTAGAGTGACTACGAATTTGCCGCAAAAGTTAAAAAATTCACTCTAATTTCAGCCCATTGAACGCCCTCGCTACGATCCAACTGATTAATTTAGGATTATAAAAGCCTTCCTTGGCTAAGAATAACGACGACAAATACCTTATCGATCAGCTCATTTCCGATGCCGCGTGAAGCTGTTCGCTATTGGCTGAGCGATATGGCGCAATAGGGTTTTTCAATGTGCCTTCAAACTTTAGATTTTTAGCCGGATCAGCCAGGTCAATCATTTGCTTGTTGTTACTCAACTGCAAACGATTCAGGCACGATAGCGTAAATTCCTCGGCGAAGAGATCATAACGCTGGAATTTTTCTAGCAGTTCTGGATGATCCCCTTGATAGCGGTGCACACAGTGAGCAACCTGCTGCCAGAATTGAACCTCAGAAAGCATGCCATGGTCATCTAAAATAGTCGAAAGAAACCGGAAAAAGCAATCAAATATATCCGTTAACAAAGACAGTATTTTTAAGTCCTCAGGCACTGAGACAGCCAGCCGTTGCACCTTATCCGAGAGCAGTACATCCTCATTCATAATCGCGCATTCTTCCGCGATGTCCTTCATAATGGCCCGCAGCGGAAGGTTATTTTCCATGACTAAAATAATATTTTCGCCATGTGGCATAAACACTAAGTCGTAGGCATAAAAGCAATGCAGCAATGGGGTTAAATAACTCTGCAAATAGGTCGCCATCCACTCTTCGGGCTTAATACCCGAGTCTGCAATTAAGGCCGGCAGTAATGCAACACCTTGTTTATCCACATGCAATAGTGCCGCCATGGTCATTAAACGCTGGTTTTTCTTAAGTGCCGGCAGTGGGCTTTCGCGCCATAGCGCAGAGAGCATTTTTCGATGGGCACTGTTTTTATGGGTCGCTTGTTCAAAGCGCGGGTTGCGATAGCCGATGGCAGCCACTTCTCGCAAAATACTAAAACCGGTTTTAGCTAAATAAGGGTCTTGTTTAATCAGTTGATCTATCCAATCGTTAATGGCGGGGGTACTGCTCATATAGTAAGGCGACAAACCGCGCATAAAGCCCATATTTAAAATCGACAGCGAGGTTTTGATATAGCGCTTGTTGGGATGCGAGCGATTAAACAAGGTTCGGATAGATTGTTGGGCTTGGTAGTGATCGGGGCCATAGCCCAAACAAATGATATCTCGTGTTGCTAAATCGGGGGCAAACAGGGTAACTAGCTTTTGATACCACTGCCATGGGTGCACCGGTAAATAATAATAGTTCTGTGGCTGCTCAGTTTTTTCACTTAAAGCGCTATTAAACTGTTGCCGCGTCGCCGCGTCGAGTTCTTCATTGATTAGGGTTTCATAATCCAGGCTTTCAACGGTAGAAAATACCGTATGCTTTTTACTAACCGCCAGCCAAATATATTGAATCGCTTGTCCGGTTTCCGGGGCAAAGGCCTGGTAATCGTTGGCGGTAAAACCAATGCGCCCATTGTTGGCGATAAAACATGGGTGGCCCTCCATCATTGCCGCCTCAACGGTTTGAAAGTCGGCGCTAATCAGGTCGGTAACATCCATACCGCCGCGCTGGTGTTTAAAGGCACTGCCATACAGGGTGCTGCAAATTTCTTCCAAATAGGTGGGAAGCAGTTCATCGCTGATAGTGAGCTGTTGTTGAAATTCAATAAAAAATTCCACTGCATCTAGCGCTTGCTGTTTTTCATTTTTGTATTTTTTGATGGAGTCTGTATCGATGTTCCAGTGGTTTAAGGCTTGCAGGCGCGTGCGGAAACGATAGACGATGTCTTTACCATCGCTGTGCACTTCGCAATCTTTATACCCTTCGGAATCCGCTATAAAAATCGGTTTAAGCAAACGCTCATGGCAACATTCACTCAGTGTTTTACGTAGCAGCAAGCGGTTAACATGCTGCCAAATGTCTGGATTTAAATGCTTAGTCACTTGCTGCGGATTTTCGAGTTTTTGTGGTGAATTTAATGCTTGCGATCCCATTGAATGAGCGTCCTCTGTTGATTGTATGGGCTTGTTTAAGGCGTGAAAAAATTGTTGGCGTGTACAAAAGGCCAAGTGGGCGGTTTTGTTTGCCAGCTGAATACGTTTTTGATACGCAAAGCCCGCGCGAGTATTGAGGGCGTGAATTTTTTGGTTACCCACATCGGGTTCCACCACCACCCGGTGTATGGCAGGGTCACTAAACAGAAATTGCATCACTGTTTGAAAAATACCCCAGGTAAAACCGCGAATGCGTTGATCTGCTGGGGCAACCAGTATGTGCATACCACAATCCCCCCTTTGCACGGCATAGTGTTCGGCTAAGGCTTCGTTATGTGGGTTATACACTTCCAATAGAAAGGTATCTTTACCACGGTATTCGCCGATAAAAATGTGGGAATGCTGGCACAGGCGCTGGTATTCGGCGATCACTTGGTGCCGATCAAAACCTTGCATTCCCCAAAAATGCGCATAAGGTTGCGTAACCCAATGATGGATTTGAGCAATATCATGCTCCAATTTAAAAGGGCGCAGACTCAGTTCACCAATACCCTTGACAATAAAAGACTGCGCACTCGGTTGAAAAAAATGCATACTCATACAAGCTCCTGTGAAACTGCTGTGGTGTGCTTATGTGTTGTGGGGTGCTCAGGTATGGCTGGAGGAGATATCCCCGACAAGGATGGGTTATTTTTATCGCTATCAGCGTGCTGTGCCCCGTAAAACAGAATCACAAATAAAATGAGTGACGCGCACAAACCCATGGCCGATGCGATAAATAACCAAGCACCACCCCATAGCACCACAATGGCCCCCGCCGCGTACACGGCAAGCAACACACCAGTGCTCTGTGCCATGCGCACCAGGCTATAATCCTGGGTGTAACGGGTGGGATGGCTACATTGAAACAGCAATAAATCAAAACGCACAAAGGATTGAAATAAGGCCCAGCCAAAAATCAGGCGGCCCAGGATGACAAGTGCAGGTTCCGGTGCTGCTTGCAACAATGCACCCACCGCTGCCAAGATCACGGTGTATATGAGGGCAGACACCTTTAAGGCTCGCCCCCGGTAGTGATTAATCAACAAGCCCAATAAGGCCATGGCCGCGGGAATGGCAAACACCGCCGCCGCCAGCACCGGATGCTGCCGACCAGATACACTGGCCCAGTACTGGGTAAAAAAGTGGTAACCCAGAAAGGCGCTAAAGAAAAACAGTAACTTCACCGTGGCCAGTTTGGCCAAGGCACTTTTTTGTGCGGGAACCGCAAAGTTGCCGCTTTTGCGATGCCGGCTATCGACGCCTTGAGCCATAAGCCCCAAGCAGACAATAATTTGTAGCAAGTCCCCTCCAGCCATCATCAAAAACGCCTGTCGCGGGTCAAACCACGCCAATAACACGCCACCGGATAAAGCCCCAAAAATCGCGCCAAACTCCACCACCACCGCCAATAGCCCAATGGTTGAGCCATGTTTTTCGGCACGTTCTCGGCTGAGTAAAAAGGGGTACACCAACAGGTAACTGGCTTTACAGAACATCATAAGTAGCGAGCTCAACCAAAACCAATGAATATCGCTTGCCATAAAACAGGCCACACTCATTAATGCCGCCAGCATTTGAGTCAGTACCAACAAGGGCAATACCGCCACCCATTTAGCCAGCTGCGCCCAAAGGGGAAAGGCCAACATCACCACCAAACAGTAAATAGCCAAGTACTTCGCAATATAATAAGGATCATCGATTTGAAACACCTGCGCGAAATACTGCGGGTAAAACGGAATCAACATCGAATCGCTAACCACGGACACCGCCGTTACGGCAATAAGTAAACTTTTTTGTAGCGAGGTCATTAGGCGCTTACCGCCGCATCCTGAAACACACCGGCCTGTTTTTTTTCTGTGGGCGCTGTGGGTGCCGCGAAGGTTTGAAAGGCAATGTTTTTTTCAATGGGGTAGTATTCGCGGCCAAGTAATTGGCGAATAATATGGGCATTGCGATAGCAGGCCATGCCCAGGTCTGGTGTTACAAAACCGTGGGTGTGCTGTTCCGCGTTTTGCACGAAAATGTCTTTGTCGTGTTTATCAATGGTGTAATAGCGGCCCACCGCATAACGACCTTGCGCATCCCAACGGATGCGGTCGCGAATTCCCTCTAACCATTGGGGTACTCGGTATTGATAACCGGTGGATAAAATAACCGCGGCACTTTGCTGTTGAAAGGGCTTATTTTGTTCTTTCTGATAAAAGTGCAAGTTGTAATGGCCGGATATTTTCTCTTGCTTTACCTGTTGCAATTCAGAATTGGTAAAGAAGTTAACCCGCTGGTTATCAACCAGATCTTTACCCACCAAGCGTTTGGCATACAGCAAATCAAAAATTTCATTAATGGTATCGCCGTTAATGCCTTTGGCGAGATGTGCGTGGTCGCGGTTTAATTGATCGCGGGTGCTCGCGGGCAATTGATAAAAATAATCCACGTACTCTGGTGAGGTCATCTCCAGTGTGAGCTTGGTATATTCCAGTGGGAAAAACCGCGGCGCACGGGTGATCCAATTCAGCGAATAACTGTGGTGATCAATATCTTGCAATAAATCGAGAATAATTTCCGCCGCACTTTGGCCGCTGCCAACAACGGTTATTGAGGGTTGCTGTTTAATGGCATCGCGCCGATGCAAATAATCGCTGGCGTGAACCAGGGGTTGCGCGCTTTGCTGGGTTAAGTGCGCTTCACAGCAAGCGGGCACATAGGGTTGCGGCCCGGTGCCTAAGGCTAAGCGCCGGGCATAGTAGTGCTGTGTTTGCTGCGTGTTGACACAGCGCGCCTGTACGCGGTAACAGCCCTTGGCTGTATCGTAATCCACAGCTTCGACTTCGGTATTAAAATGCAGGTTAGATAACTGCGAAGCGGCCCACTGACAATATTGGTTGTATTCATTGCGCAATAAAAAGAAATTTTCCCGAATATAAAAAGAATACAGCAGGCCTTGCTGCTTGCTGTAATTTAAAAAGCTGAAGCGGCTTGTCGGGTCCGCCAGCGTCACTAAGTCCGACATAAACGGTGTTTGCAAACGGGCATTTTCAAACAATAAGCCAGGATGCCAATTAAACCCTGGGCGTTTATCCAAAAATACACCCTTTAGCTGTTTAATGGGCTGGGTTAAGCAGGCCAGGCCCAAATTAAAAGGGCCAATACCCACAGCCAGAAAATCATAAACCGTCGATTCACCAGGCATTTGGCTCATGCGGCGCTCTCCTTTTTAGCAGGGTTTAAGCGCGTATTAAGTAGCGCCGTACCGTGTTGCTTAATAGCCTTCACCACTTGCTGAACATCTTGAATCGTGGTGGCGGGGTTCAATAAAGTAAACTTTAAATATTGCCGGCCAGCCACTTTGGTTGCCGCAATCATCGCCTCGCCCGAGCGGGCTAAAGCTTTGCGAATCGCGACGTTAATGTCATCGATTAAGTCTTGATCGCTCACCTCCGCCGGTTGAAAACGAAACACCAAGGTGCTGAGTTGCGGCCGGTGCAAGGGCCTAAGGTCCGCTTCAGAAAGCAGTAGCATATGCGTTTGGCGCGCAAGGTGAAGCACCCGATCAAAGCCTTCACCGATTTTTTCCGGCCCGATGCTGCGCAAACTCATCCACAGCTTTAAGGCATCGAAACGGCGTGTGGTTTGTAAACTTTTATCGACTAAATTAGGCGTGCCTTCCTGTTGTTGGCTGAGTGGATTTAAGTAATCCGCGTGATAGGTTACGGTTTTCAGGTGCTGTTTCTGTTTGGCAAAAAAAGCGCCGCAGCTAACCGGCTGAAAAAAAGATTTGTGATAATCCACTGTCACCGAGTCTGCCTGTTCGATGCCCTTCAGCCAATGGCGATGGCGGGGTGACACCAGCAAACCACAACCGTAGGCCGCATCCACATGCAGCCACACCTGCTGTTGCTGACAAAGGTCGGCAATTACCGGTAGGGGGTCGATACTGCCGTAATCGGTGGTGCCCGCTGTGGCCACCACCGCCAACGGAATATTGCCTGCGTCGCGGCAGCTTGTTAGGGCATTAGATAACGCTTGTTGATCCATTCGAAAATACGGGTCAACCTCAACCGGCACTACCGCGTTGTAGCCTAAACCTAAAATGGCTGCAGATTTTTGCACACTGAAATGGCTAGCCGCTGAAGTAAAAATACGAAAACGCGCATACTCGGCGGGTAAGCCTTGGTGCTTAACACTGTGCCCCCAAAGCCGTTCACACAAAGAGTCTCTGGCCAGTAATAAAGCCATAAGATTCGATTGGGTGCCGCCGCTGGTAAAAATACCATCCGCCTGCGGCCCTAAGCCGATCTGCTGCACCATCCAGTCCAACAAGGATTGTTCAATTAAAGTCGCTCCGGCACTTTGGTCCCAGGTATCTACCGAAGAATTAATAGAAGACAAAATTAATTCTGCAACAACTGCCGGAATCACAACCGGGCAATTCAGATGCGCCACATAATGCGGCTGATCAAAATAAACCGCATCATTCAGATACACGCTAGTTAATTCAGCTAACACCGCATCCATCGAGCTTAAAGGCTGGTCGAGATTCACCGGCTGAAATAAACACGCCAGCTCATGAGGTAAAACCCCAGTAAAGGGCTGATTCTTTGTGGCAATTGCAGCTTGCACCTGTGCGACGGCTTGCGATATCTGCTGGCGATAAGCCTCCAGATTACGTTTTGACACTAAGTAATTCTGAATCGGCAGCGGATTGCGATGATTATCGTGGGGGGCGCGGGAAATCGACCCAGCTTCATTTAGCTCGCCTACCGTTGGTGTGGAATCGCTCATAGCACTCATGATTAATAGCCTCTTAAAGAAATGATGTTAATCCCCTAGCGGTAATGGTTTTTATTAACATATACTAACGATAATCATAATCATTTGTTTTTGCGTATAAGTCAACTTCCAAATAGACATTCGCAAGGCAATAACCCACAAATACGAAACGTTTCCGTTACTAGAGGACAAACAAAGTGAAGCTATGCCACTTAAGACGATGTATTCACTACCAAGCATCAGGCTGCCACTATTCGCTCACCCGCTGATTGCCGACAAAAACCGGGTAGCCCGCAAGATTGATATAGCCAGCCCGAATTCCGATCCGTTCGATGTCGGCGCAATCGAAAGTAATGCTGAACTCAACTTTTACTGGGAGCTGCAGCTAGTTTGGCTGGTTAACTAATTAATTGGTTGGTGAATAAACGAAAGGTGAGTAAATGATGACAGAGAGACTTTTCAGCTTGGCCCGGCGTTATCACAGCGCTTTGCAAGGCCGCGAGCTGCAAGCAACTGCAGCAA
Organism: Cellvibrionaceae bacterium; assembly: GCA_019634095.1. Classification (GTDB taxonomy): domain Bacteria; phylum Pseudomonadota; class Gammaproteobacteria; order Pseudomonadales; family Cellvibrionaceae; genus JAHQVY01. Next base: position 987 of record JAHQVY010000145.1, on the reverse strand, counting down.
TGCTGGCCCCGTACGCCAATATTGGGCCGCCGTTGCGCGCACTTTACCAACACTGGCAACAGCACGCCCCCGAAGCGGGGCCGGCCTATTGGGCTGCACGCGTCTGGAGCTTATTAATTTGGCAACCCGTTTATGTTTTATTGCTTGCTGTTCACGGCTGTGGTCATGGTTTAAATTTGCGCGGTTTTTATCAGTATTATCATCAAGGTTCTGTCGCTGGCTTTAGCCTGCAGCATCCAGAGCAAATACCCACAGCGCCAACGTGCGAAACGCAATTAATTCACAGTGCCGCACAACAGTTGCAGGCGCACTACCAATGGCTCTTGGCCCAGTGCCAGGGGGTGTTCAATTTACGCCGCAAACTGGCAACACGACTCACCGCCGATACATTGCTAAGTGGTCTTATTCGACTGCCAGTGGTGCAGCCTGCACGCAAAAACAGCGAGCTGGAAAGGCTGGCCAGCCAATGGCTGGATGCCCTCGGCTGGGAAGGAGAGAGTGCTTTGATATCGATTCCCCTTGAAAACGCCCTGCCCGCTTTGGCGCTGAATCGCAAAAGCTGTTGCTTTGAGTATTGTCGCGCTGATGGCACGCGCTGCAGTACCTGCCCCAAACAACCGCTGCAGCTGCGAATACAGCGTATTAAGGCAGAGCATTCTGCGTGAACTCAATAGTATCGACTTTTCAACTTTTCTCCTTTTCAACTTTTCGCCTTTTCGCCTTTTCGCCTTTTCGCCTTTTTCACTGCAGCTGCGACAAATGTCGCAGAAATAGCTTGCAGCACCCGCCTCTGCATGCGACACTTGTCGCACAAATAAGTTAACACGATTAATACCGCTTGCCCGTAGCTGGCGATGGCTGCATTCACAAAGCCAAGGCTCAATCGCAACGAGTAAAACCTATCGAGTAATTCACCCTATGCCACTTACTGCACCAGAACTGGAAATCTTAAAACAACTTTGGCAGAGCCAACCCCTCAGCGCCCGG
>JAHQVY010000144.1 GCA_019634095.1 Cellvibrionaceae bacterium | reverse complement strand
TCGCTAAATAGCCCGATTTGACACCGGATATTGCGCGCTTGGCCCGGCTGGTGACATGCTTTAGGTAGCGATATGACCAAAGCTCTCGACGGTTAAGCATCTTAACGTCGACATCGGTTAGCGAGGCCTCGACCTCAACCCACATTATTGGCCATGTTGAAACAGGTTGACGAATTTTTCCTGAGTCTTTGAGTACTTGTATATGAAAACGGGTTCGCTCATCACCTGCATTTGCCCATGGGTCGCCATAACTGGTGGAGGCTAATAAGACGAGGGCTAGGCTTGAATTGCGAAACAGCCGAATGAGGTGCTCTGAATGCTTGCGGCGTTTTACGATTTTTAACATGTTCCCTTTAATAATAGTAAATCGAAATTTGGCCCGGCGTGAGTCAATTTTATGAAGTAGGGAGCATCTTAAGTATTTCTGGCAATCAGTCAATCCTTAACATCTAAGGTTCATCATAATAAGCGAGTTCAATGCGCGTTTTAACGGCGCTGCATTTGTAAGATTTAATTTGCGCAATGTAATCGTCGGCTACTTGGTCGCGGCTGGGTGCAACTGATTTGGATGACGTTGTAAGCGCCGCGCGGCATACACAGTACCTGTCGCCGAATTAGGGCAGCTCGCCGCAAACTAGCAAGCGCTCGCAGGATCACAGAAGTGTTGAGCCGGGAGCGAGCTGAATTTTCTTCGCCATTTTCAGTTCCTAGTCTATCGGTTTTGGTATTACTTCGGGACTTGCCAACAGTTTGCAACACCGCGCTAGACTCTCTATCTCAAGTGCGTATACTTCCGAGCCTCTAAAATATTGTTCGGTTCAGCGCTGCGGTGTCTTTGCCGGCTTATTAATAACTCTTGAAACACGTGGCCTTTGGTAGAGGTCACCACTGATACTGGGGTACTTAACTATGCCAATCATTACTCTTCCAGACGGTTCAAAACGCGAATTTTCCGATGCGATTTCGGTGCTCGATGTGGCTCGCGATATCGGGCCGGGTCTCGCAAAAGCCACCATTGCCGGTCTAATTGACGGCGAGCCAGTGGATGCGACGGATTTGATTGCCGAAGATGCGCAGCTGAGTATCGTCACTACTCGGGACGATCTGGGCATGGAAGTGCTGCGGCACTCTTGTGCGCACCTTTTAGGCCACGCTTTAAAACAGCTATGGCCCGCCGCGAAAATGGCTATTGGGCCGGTGATAGAAAATGGCTTTTACTACGATGTCGACCTCGATCACCGCTTAACCGATGAAGATATGATCGCCTTGGAAGAGCGCATGTTGGCGCTGGCGAAAACCGGCTATGAGGTGATCAAGAAAAAAGTGACTTGGCAGGAGGCCCACGGGGTGTTTCAAACCCGTGAAGAGCCCTACAAACAGGAAATTCTGGAGCTCGACATTACTCGGGATGATCGACCCGGGTTGTATTATCATCAGGAATACGTCGATATGTGCCGTGGCCCCCACGTGCCGAATATGAGTTTTTGCCAACACTTTAAATTAATGCGTGTATCCGGTGCATACTGGCGCGGCGATGCCAAAAATAAACAATTGCAGCGTATTTATGGCACAGCTTGGGCATCTAAGAAAGATTTAAAAGCGTATCTTCACAGGTTGGCCGAAGCTGAAAAGCGCGATCACCGCAAACTGGGTAAAAAATTCGACCTGTTTCACCTGCAGGAAGAAGCGCCGGGCATGGTTTTTTGGCATGCCAAAGGCTGGGCGGTGTATACCGCGATAGAAGCCTATATGCGCCAATTACAGCGGGATAACGGATACAGCGAAATTAAAACGCCGCAAGTGGTGGATCGCAGCCTTTGGGAACGCTCTGGTCACTGGGATAAATTTCGCGAAAACATGTTCACTGTTGAATCTGAATCGCGGGATTTCGCGGTCAAACCTATGAATTGTCCTTGCCATGTGCAAGTATTTAATCAGGGCCTGCGCAGTTATCGCGATTTACCCCTGCGCTTGGCAGAGTTTGGCTCGTGTCACCGCAACGAAGCCTCCGGCACTTTACAGGGTATTATGCGGGTGCGCGCCTTTACCCAGGACGACGGCCATATTTTCTGCTCCGAAGAGCAGATACAAAGTGAAGTGGCGGTTTTTACCGATTTGCTCTACGCGGTGTATCGTGATTTTGGTTTCGACGATATTTTGATTCGTCTATCGACCCGACCTGAAAACAGGGTGGGCAGCGATGCGGAGTGGGACAAAGCGGAAAAATCTCTGGAGGAGGCGCTCGATCTCAAAGGCTTGAGCTGGGAATTATTGCCCGGTGAGGGGGCTTTCTATGGGCCGAAGATAGAGTTTTCGCTGCGGGATTGCATTGGCCGGGTCTGGCAGTGCGGAACGGTGCAGGTGGACTTTTCGATGCCCGGTAGGTTGGATGCGCAATATGTCGCCGAGGATGGCTCTCGCAAGACCCCGGTTATGCTGCACCGCGCGATTCTGGGTTCGTTTGAGCGATTTATCGGCATATTGATTGAGAACTACGAGGGCGCTTTCCCGGTTTGGCTCGCCCCAGAACAAGCGGTTATTCTCAATATTACCGATAAACAAGGCGAATATGCGCTAAACGTCGAAAAAAGTCTGCGAAATAAAGGGTTTCGAGTCACTTCCGACTTGAGAAATGAAAAAATCGGTTTTAAAATCCGCGAGCACACCATTCAGAAGGTTCCTTATCTTCTTGTTGTCGGTGATCAGGAAGTTGAAAACCGCACCTTGGCGGTGCGCACTCGCACTGGCGAAGATTTGGGCACGCTTACCCTCGATAGCTTTATCGACCTCCTCTCCAAGGACATAGCAAAACGTGGCAGGAGCTAGCCCCCCCGATATTGGTGGGTGCCGTGAGCGGTGATCCCCGGTTGATATCGCATAGAAAGGAGACTATATAAATAGCTATCGATGACCTGCAAGTCGGTTTCGATGATAATGAGTGCGTCAAGCCAGCGGATGTTCCAGCCGGGCTCAGCGCTCGGGCTAAAAATGGCGCTTAGGCAACGTTCAGAAACCGACAACGACGCAATCTGACCACGGTTTCGATGTAGATGTTGATTTAATCAGTTGGGCGTCAGGGGCTGCCGTGGTAATGGCTGGCCTCGCGACACGGCAAATAGCCGTCAGTTTTAATCAAACAGGAGAAGTGAACTATTAATAAAGGTAATGTGAAAGGCCGATCAAAGAAAGCAGATATCAACGAGCAAATTAATGCTAAAGAAGTGCGTCTGATCGGAGCCGATGGCAATCAAGTCGGCATTGTAAAAATAGACGATGCACTCGGTGCGGCGCAGTCTGCGCAGTTGGATTTGGTGGCGATAGCACCTGAAGCGGATCCGATTGTTTGCAAGATAATGGATTACGGTAAGCACCTGTTTGAGATAAAAAAACAGAAGGCTGCTGCCAAGAAAAAGCAAAAGCAGCAACAAATTAAAGAAATGAAGTTTCGGCCCGGCACAGAAGATGGCGATTACCAAGTAAAGCTGCGCGCAATTATGCGCTTTCTCGAGCAGGGCGACAAAGCGAAGGTTTCGCTGCGCTACCGTGGCCGTGAATTGGCCCACCAGGAATTGGGTATGGAAATGATGCAGCGCATCGCTGTCGACTTGGACGAAATTGGTGTTGTCGAGCAACATGCTAAAATGGAAGGGCGCCAACTGACCATGGTGTTGGCACCGAAAAAGCGCAAATAATTTTCCTTTACATATATCGATACATGTATTCGACAGCGTGGCTTTAGCAGCTTAGAGCCAATGCCGCACTGTTGTTGGTCGCTGCTTTGTGAGCGGCCTAAGCAATGAGTTGCCGGGCTTTTAGCTGCCTAGGGAGCTCTAAAGTAAAACTCGAAGATCTACTTCATGTTGGAGAAGTTAATATGCCAAAAGCTAAAGTACACAGTGGGGCGGCCAAGCGTTTTAAGAAAACCGCTTCCGGATACAAACATAAACATGCCTACAAGAGCCATATTCTTACGAAAATGACAACCAAACGTAAGCGACAACTGCGCGGTACCAGTACCTTGAACGCTGCGGATGAGCGAGCCGTTGATCGCATGTTGCGAGCAAACTAATTGCCCTGTTTTGAGTTGACTAACATTTTGGAGGAAAGAGTATGGCCCGTGTAAAACGTGGTGTGGTGGCGCGTCGCAGCCACAAGAAAGTTCTGAAAGCGGCAAAAGGTTATTACGGTGCGCGTTCGCGAGTGTTTCGCGTCGCCAAACAAGCTGTAATCAAAGCTGGGCAGTATGCCTACCGCGACCGTCGAGTGAAGAAGCGGAATTTCCGGGCCTTGTGGATCACTCGAATTAATGCACAGTCGCGTGCCGAGGGCTTGAGCTATAGCCGTTTAATCGCCGGTCTAAAGAAAGCTGAGGTCGAATTGGACCGACGCGTTCTCGCCGATTTAGCGATTCACGACAAGGTTGCCTTTGCCGCTGTCGTGGCCAAGGCGAAACACGTACTCGCTGCTTAATCGACCCTGTAACGCCTACCGCAAGGTAGGTGTTACAGCCGTCTTGGCCGGATGGTCAAGGACGCTGGGCAGGGCGAAGGTAAAGGATTTCGATGGACTAAGCTCGCCAATTACCGGGGCGCGCCTCAATGTCGAGAGCAATTCGATATTGCCAGTGTATTCATTCCCATACCAATTACGATTGCCTCAGTTCTAGTAAATTAAAATCCGCTAGAGACCCGTCAAAGCATATACTTTACTCATGTAAACAACGACGTATCTTGTCTTTGTTTTGTTGGCGTGTCAGCCCATGTTACTAACCCGCAGTGTTTTTGACCCTCATGAAGACGAAAGCAAAATTTGACATCCTGGCCGGACTTTTGCTGCCAAAATCCTATAAGATACTTGCTGTTTGCCGCGACTCGCAATGCGTTTATTCGATAGGTACTGAGTCGAGCAATGTCTATTAATGTAATGCGAACATAAATTAACTGTATTCCATGGAAAATTTAAAATCTCTCACTGATGAGGCTTTGGCCCTCGTCGCCCAATCCGACGATTTAGCCTCTCTCGATAAAGTCCGTGTGGGCTATCTCGGAAAAAAAGGTCAGATCACCGCGCTTCTAAAAGGATTGGGGAAGCTGAGCGCAGCCGAACGCCCCGCAGCCGGCGCTGAAATTAATCGCGCTAAACAGCAGGTAACGGAGAGCTTAGACCAGCGCAAACAGACTCTGGAAAATCGCGCCATTGATTTGCAATTAGCTGAGGAAGCGGTGGATATCGGTTTGGCGGGGCGCCGCAGTGATGTCGGTGGCTTGCACCCGGTAACACGCACGATTCAAAGAATTGAATCGATTTTTAGTTCGGTGGGCTACACTGTTGCCGAGGGTCCCGAAATTGAAGATGATTTTCATAATTTTGAAGCGCTGAATATTCCTTCTCATCACCCCGCCAGAGCGATGCACGATACCTTTTATGTTAGCGAAAACCATGTGTTGCGCACTCATACTTCCCCGGTTCAAATACGTACGATGATTCAACAAGAGCCGCCAATTCACGTGATCTGTCCGGGGCGGGTATATCGCTGCGATTCCGATTTGACCCACACTCCCATGTTTCATCAAGTGGAGGGTTTGGTGGTAGATAAAAATATCAGTTTCGCTGAGCTCAAAGGTACGGTAGATCAATTTTTGAAGGCGTTTTTTGAAATGGATGTGCCAGTGCGGTTTCGCCCTTCTTACTTTCCTTTTACCGAACCTTCCGCCGAGGTCGATATCCAGTGTTCAGCATGCCGGGGTGCGGGCTGTCGTATTTGCAAAGAAACCGACTGGGTTGAAATTATGGGTTGCGGCATGGTGCACCCCAATGTGTTTAAAGCCTGCGATATCGATGCGGCAACATTCAGCGGTTTTGCTTTTGGTATGGGCGTAGAGCGCTTGGCCATGATGCGATATGGCGTCAAAGACCTGAGGTTATTTTTCGAAAATGACTTCGATTTTGTAGTCCAGTTCTAGTTAGTAGGTTTTTTTATTTGTTGTTGATTAGGAGAGATATGTGAAAGTTTCAATCTTCGGTACAGGGTATGTGGGTTTGGTTACGGGTTCTTGTTTGGCGCATTCAGGGCATCATGTAACCTGCGTAGATGTGGATGCGGACAAGGTGGCAAAGTTAAGTTCGGGTATGATTCCGATTTATGAGCCCGGTTTAGAAAGCGTCGTAAAGCAGTCGGTTAACGAAGGGCGTCTGCAGTTTACCACCAGTGCGGAAGAGGCTGTGAATTACGCCGACGTTATATTTATTGCTGTGGGTACACCACCCGACGAAGATGGTGCAGCGGATCTGCGCTATGTGATACAAGTTGCCGAGTCGGTCGGCACACATATGCAGGGTTACAAGCTGGTTATTAATAAGTCCACTGTGCCAGTGGGCAGCGCGGATAAAGTGAAAAATGCTTTATCCGCCAGCCTTAAGGCGCGCGGCGCCGATATTGTGTTTGACGTTGCCTCCAATCCAGAATTTCTCAAAGAGGGCGCCGCGGTATCCGACTTTATGAAGCCCGACCGCATTATTATCGGTGCCGACAGTGATCGCGTCGAAAAGTTAATGCGCGAGCTGTACGCGCCGTTTAATCGCAATCGCGACAAGCTGATGTTTATGGATGTGCGCTCGGCGGAACTGACAAAATACGCGGCCAATGCGATGTTAGCCACCAAAATTAGCTTTATGAATGAGTTGTCGCGCATCTCCGAAAAACTCGGCGCCGATGTCGAACTGGTACGCAGAGGCATTGGTTCTGATCCGCGCATTGGCTACAGCTTTATTTACCCCGGTTGCGGTTACGGCGGTTCCTGTTTTCCCAAGGATGTTAAAGCCTTGGTACGCACCGCCAATTCCATTGACGAACCCGCCGAACTGCTCACTGCTGTCGAGTCGGTTAACGATTCCCAAAAACATGTTTTGGTGGAAAAACTCAAAAAACACTTCGATGGAGAGCTCGGCAACAAAACAATTGCCTTGTGGGGCTTAGCCTTTAAACCCAATACAGATGATATGCGCGAAGCACCCAGCCGGGTGGTGATGGAGGCGCTGTGGGAGGCGGGGGCTAAAGTTAAAGCCTTCGACCCCGAGGCCGTGGCGGAGACTAAGCGTATTTACGGCGAACGCGACGACTTACATTTTTTCGACAATGAGTACCAAGCTCTCGAAGGCGCGGATGCTTTGGTGGTGTGCACTGAGTGGTCGGCATTCCGCTCCCCGGATTGGGAAAAGGCCGCCGGTTTGTTGAAAAATAAAGTGGTGTTTGATGGCCGCAACCTCTACGAGCCAGAGTTAATGGCAGATCGCGGCTACGTTCACTACGCCATCGGCCGCCAGCAAGTGAGAAAATGAAGCAAGCGAAGAGGGGCCCGATCGCTGCCCCTCATTTGCTTTCCAGCAGTTCAATGGTTATGCTCGCGTGCGCCTGAGTCGATGCATGCACGCGGGCAGTTTGCTCCCTACAGCCTAAGTAAATATGGCCAAATAAATTTGGCCAAGTGGATGTGGCCAAGAATGGATGTGGCTAAGTGAATAAGTAACTGCGTAAGGTCAGGTACTCAGTAAGGCGGTTAACAAAGTGAATTCACCTCAAAACGGGCTGCAATACCGAATTGGCCGCGAAAAAGTGAAAAATTCTCTCTGATTGCGCTACCTTAGATGCCCTCGCTACGATTCAGCTGATTTATTTAGGATAATGCACTGGCATATTGCTATTAATTGACGCTTGCCGTTTAAGCCCTAGCTGAGGATGCCCCTAAAAACTTGTTAATCAGCTGCAATACGTGCAAATATGCCCCATAGTCCTAAGTTTGCCCGTCTATGCCCTGTTTCTGATCCTGTTGAAAAAGCCATATAAAATGGGAAATCGATGCAAGCTTAGGTTTTTTCCGTAAATCATTGTCTAAATCATTGTCTAAATCATACAACCAAGAATAGAAACTGCCGCGCAGGAAATCCTCTCCCCATGAAGTTAAGTGAAACCTGGTTACATGAGTGGGTTGCACCCAATCTAAACACCCAAAAACTCGCCGAGCAGCTCACCATGGCTGGCCTTGAGGTCGATGCCATTGAGCCGGTTGCCGGCAAATTTAGTCAAGTTGTGGTGGGTGAAATCACCGCATGTGAGCCTCACCCCGATGCCGAGAAGCTTCAAGTATGCAGCGTGTTAGGCGCGCCCGATGGCCCAAAACAAGTAGTATGTGGTGCGCCCAATGCGCGGGTTGGCTTGAAAGCGCCCTTTGCTTTGGTGGGTGCGTCGTTACCGCCGGCGCAGAGCGATGGCAAGGCTGTAAAAATCAAGAAGGCAAAATTACGCGGTGTGGAGTCTCTCGGCATGCTGTGCGGCCAAAGCGAGTTGCAAGCTGGCGATGACGACAGCGGGTTGTGGGAATTACCGGCAGATGCTCCTGTTGGAGACGATATTCGCGAATACCTTAAACTCGATGATCAGCTTCTCGAGTTGGATCTCACGCCCAACCGCAGCGACTGCCTCAGTATTCGAGGCCTAGCCCGAGAAACCGCCGCGCTTACCCGCCAAGGTCTGCGCTCCCCTGAGATCGAGCCAGTAGCGCCTCAAACGGATGCATCCCTGCCAATACAGCTGGCGGCCCCTGCCGCTTGCCCGCGCTATCTTGGCCGAGTGATTAAAGGGGTGGATATCAGCAAGCCGAGCCCGTTTTGGTTGCGAGAAAAGCTGCGTCGCGCCGGATTGCGCTCTATTGATGCGGTGGTGGATGTGACCAACTACGTGCTTATCGAGCTAGGCCAACCGATGCACGCCTTCGATTTAGATAAGCTCAAAGGACAAATCGGTCCACGCATGGCACAAGCGGGCGAGAAAATCACTTTACTCGACGGCCAGGAATTGTCGCTAAAGCCCGACACCTTAGTGATTGCCGACGCCGTTGGGCCGGTGGCGCTGGCCGGTATCATGGGCGGCGCCAACTCTGCGGTATCTGAAAGCACCCGCGATATTTTTTTAGAAAGCGCTTTTTTTGCCCCTGAGTTTATTGCGGGTAAAGCGCGCGCCTACGGTTTGCACACCGATTCGTCGCATCGTTTTGAGCGCGGTGTTGATTGCCAGCTACAGGGGGAGGCCGTTGAGCGCGCCACTGCGCTATTAGTGCAAATTGTCGGTGGTGAACCGGGGCCGGTGAGCGTTTTCGAGGATGACCAGCACCTGCCGGCTCAGCGCAGTGTCCGCCTAATGCGAGAGCAGATAAAAAGTAAGTTGGGCTTTGCTATTGCCGATGACGAAGTGCAAGATATTTTGCAGCGCTTAGGCATGAGCATGCTCGAGCAACAGCGGGATTCCTGGGTCTTTGCGGTGCCGAGTTACCGCTTTGATATCGCCATCGCCGAAGATTTGTTAGAGGAGCTGGCCAGAGTTTACGGCTATAACCGCCTGCCTATTGCCACGGTGAATATTCCCGCACAACTGCCGCGCTGTTCCGATGCTGCGCTCAGCTTCCGTCATCTTGCCAACCACCTGGCGGCCCGAGATTACCGCGAAGTGATCACTTACAGTTTTATAGACCCCAAGTTGCATCGCAGCGTGTGGGCTGAAGCGCCTGCGGTAACGGTGGTCAACCCGATTAGTGCCGATATGAGCCTGATGCGCACTAGTTTATTTGCGGGCTTGTTGCAAACCTTGCAAAGGAACCTGTCGCGTCAAGTAGAGCGTTTGCGTATCTTCGAAAAAGGTTTGCGGTTCTCTCAGGAAGGCGAGACTTACCGGCAAACGCCGGGTTTGGCGGGCTTGATTTATGGCAGCCGAGAATCCGCCGGCTGGAGTGCAATTAAGGATAATGTCGACTTTTATGATATCAAAGGCGATGTGGAGTCACTGCTGGCTTTGACCTGCAAGACCTTGCGTTTTATCCCCGCTGATTGCCAGGCCTTGCATCCCGGTCAAAGTGCCAATATCGAGCTCGACGGGCAGGTCGTGGGTTTGTTGGGCGCTCTGCACCCACGAGTACAGAAGTCTTTGGGCATCGCAAAGGTGGTGTATTTGTTTGAAATTGACTTGGACCCCATACTGCGCACCCAGCCGCCAATGTTTAAGCCGTTGTCGCGCTTTCCGGAAGTTTCCAGGGATTTGGCTTTCTTGGTGGACAAAAATACGCCTGTAAACCATCTTGAGCGAGAAATATACAATAGTGCCGGCGATTTCCTCAAATCGCTCAGGGTTTTCGACCTTTATAGCGGCAAAGGCATTGATCCGCAAAGAAAAAGTGTCGCTTTTAACTTGACCTTTCAGCATCCTTCGCACACTCTTAACGATGACCAAGTCAACAATTCTGTTGCCGACATTGTGGAAAAGTTGAAGGAATTATTCGATGCTCAACTCAGATGAAAATCTATCAGGAGGCGTTCGCTCTCCAGAATCTCTCACAAAAGCTGATTTGGCCGAGAACCTCTACGAGGAGCTTGGCTTTAACAAGCGGGAAGCCAAAGAGCTTGTAGAATTGTTTTTTGAAGAGATTCGTAATGCCTTGGAGCACAACGAGCAGGTGAAGCTATCTGGCTTTGGCAATTTCGATTTGCGCGATAAAAAGCAAAGGCCCGGAAGAAATCCCAAGACAGGGGAAGAAATCCCCATAACTGCGCGAAGAGTGGTAACATTTCGGCCCGGACAGAAACTGAAAGCGCGAGTCGAAGCCTATGCTGGAACCGAGTCAGAACAATGAGCTTCCTGTTATTCCTGGCAAACGCTACTTCACCATTGGTGAGGTGAGCGAGCTGTGCGCCGTTAAACCCCATGTCTTGCGGTATTGGGAACAGGAGTTTCCCCAGTTGAAACCGGTAAAGCGCCGAGGCAATCGCCGCTACTATCAGCGACAGGACGTGCTTACCATTCGCCAAATACGCGCGCTACTCTACGATCAAGGCTTTACCATCGGCGGTGCCAGGCAGCAAATGAGCGAGGAGCTGCCCAAAACTGAGGAGTCGGACTACTCCGACGTGTTAAAAAAAATGATCAGCGAGCTCGAAGATGTGAGGCGGCTGCTGCAAAGCTAGCTCGTCTAGCCGAATAACTGAAATTTATTAGCTTTGACAGTTGCAAATCCAGTTCTAAAAGGTAATATGTGCGCCTTTCCCAACATCGGAGTGTAGCGCAGCCTGGTAGCGCACCACACTGGGGGTGTGGTGGTCGTCGGTTCAAATCCGGCCACTCCGACCAATTTCCCCCTGATAGATCAGTCACTTGCCGTTCAATAACTGTCAGGTCAGCGACCAGCCGTTCATAAAATAACAAAACCGTAGGTTTTGTTTTGCCAGCACTATCTTAAAAACGTCCATTGAATACTGGCGTTTGATTCTATCTATACCCAAAGCGTTTGCCCGAATTGCTGTGCCGCCCAGTTTCGATAATCCTAAATTAATCATTTGGATCGTAGCGAGGGCGTTCAAGGGACTGAAATTAGAGTGAATTTTTTAACTTTTGCGGCAAATTCGTAGTCACTCTACGGGTGCAGTCGCAAAATTGAAAAAACGCTGTAATTTCAGTT
>JAHQVY010000143.1 GCA_019634095.1 Cellvibrionaceae bacterium | reverse complement strand
TTTTTTACTAACAACTGAAGCCGCCGCGCCATGATTGACACCGCTCTGTTCAAACAACAACTCAGTGAGCTGATCGCCACGCCTTCAATAAGTTGCGCCAGCCCCCGGCTCGATACGAGCAATGAAGGCGTGATTCATCTGCTGGCCAATTGGCTGGAGCACCTGGGTTTCTGCTGCGACATTATGCCGGTGGCCGATCATCCGGGCAAAAGCAACCTGATTGCCACTTTGGGTAAAGGCAGTGGCGGTCTGGTGTTGGCGGGCCACAGCGACACCGTGCCCTGTAACCCTGAATTGTGGCACCAAGATCCCTTCACCCTGGCCGATAAAGACCAGCGTTTTTACGGTTTGGGTGCCACCGACATGAAAGGCTTTTTCCCTGTGGTGCTGGCGGCGGTGACGGCTTTGAGTGACAAGCTACAGCGTTTGCAACAGCCGCTGATTGTGTTGGCGACGGCCGACGAAGAAACCTCTATGAGTGGGGCCCGGGCCTTGAGTTTGGCCGGGCGACCCAAAGCGCGCTATGCGGTGATCGGCGAGCCCACCGGCATGCGCCCAATTCGCATGCATAAAGGTATTTTGATGAATGCGGTGCATGTTCAGGGCGAAGCGGGCCATTCGTCGAACCCGGCGCTGGGTAAAAATGCTCTCGAAACTATGCATCAAGTAATGGGTGCTTTGCTTAAATTGCGCACGCAACTGCAGCAGCGTTATCAGCACGCCGGCTTCGAGGTGGCGGTACCCACGTTAAATTTGGGTTGTATTCACGGCGGCGACAATCCCAATCGTATTTGCAATGCCAGCGAGCTGCACTTTGATTTGCGCCCTCTTCCGGGTATGAGTCTGGACGCGCTGCATCGAGAAATCGAGCAAACCCTGCGACCTATTGGTGACCGGGTCGGCATGCCCATTACTATTCGCAAATTGTTTGCCGGGGTGGAAGCTTTTGAGGAGGCCGCCAATAGTGAACTCACCACCGTGTGCGAAGCGCTGACGGGCCATGCCTCAGACAGCGTTGCCTTTGCCACCGAGGCGCCTTTTTTTCAGGCTATGGGTATGCAAACCATCGTGATGGGGCCGGGCTCCATTGATCAGGCGCACCAACCCAATGAATATATTGACCAGCGGCAAATTGAACCGGCGGTAAAAACCCTGGTTGCCTTGATCGAAAGATGCTGCTTTTAGTGCTGCGTTCCCCCCTACGCGGTTGTTAACCAGTGGAAAGCGAGTTTTGGCTGCAAATGGTTGCGGCGCAAATTCCCACTGTTAGCCGCGCTTTACGTGGTTCGTGGTGTGCGATTAGTATTAGCTATTATGTTAACTATCTCGCTTTAACGTTGCATAGCCGCTTCGCACACCCGTCTGGGTGCATTACTATAGTTGCGTTAAGTGCAAACGTATCGCTTGCGGTAGTGCAGCCCAGAGCACTTCGCAGCGTAAGCGGCGGCAGGTTTTACCAACAACCCAGGTATATGCTAGGGAACGAGACAAGAGAAGCCGAGTGAGCAAAACTGAAAAGCCAAACCGAGAAATGCTAAGCGACCACTACGTGAACTGGTTTCGCCATACCAGCCCCTATATAAATGCACATCGCAACAAAACCTTTGTGGTTATGCTGCCGGGCAATTGTATTGAGCAACCGAGCTTTAACAATATTGTCAGCGATTTGTCTTTGCTGCTCTCTCTAGGGGTAAGATTGGTGGTAGTGCACGGTGCCCGCCCGCAGATAGATCGCGCCTTGCAGGATTCTGGTCATTGCAGCCAATTTCACGACGGCGTGCGCATCACCCCGCGAGAGCAGCTTGGCGATGTACTCAAAGCGGTAGGTGCCATGCGTTTTTTGTTGGAGGCCAGCTTTTCTTCTGGCTTGCCAGACTCCCCAATGCACGGCGCCAAAATACGTATTCGCTCCGGTAATTTTGTCACCGCTATGCCTAAAGGGGTTATTGACGGCATCGATCACCAGCTTACCGGCAGTATACGCAGTGTCGATGCCGCTGCCATTCAGGCGATCCTCAACAACAACTATATGGTACTGGTTTCTCCCATCGGCTATTCCTTTACTGGCGAAGCCTTTAATTTGTGCTTTTCCGATATTGCCATCAGCATTTCCTCGGCCATCAATGCCGATAAACTAATTGCCTACAACGACGATGGCCCGATATGCGATAAACAGGGGCGCCAGTACCGCGAACTCACTTTGCTTAAGTGCGCGAAATTCTTAGCGGAGAAACAAAAGCACTCGCTCACCAATACCTACTTCGCTTTGCGCTCTTGCCAGCGAGCTTGTGATGCGGGGGTCAACCGAGCTCATGTGGTATCCGCCGCGGAAGATGGCGCCTTGCTAAAAGAGCTGTTTACCCGCGATGGTTCCGGCACCATGGTATATCGCGACAGCTATGAAACGATTCGCCGTGCTCGCATTGAAGATGTGGTGGGGATCTTGGGTTTAATTGAGCCGCTAGAACAACAAGGTGTGCTGGTAAAACGTTCGCGGGAGCTGTTAGAGACTGAGATCGACTATTTTATTGTTATGGAAAAAGACAATATGATCATTGCCTGTGCGGCACTCTACCCGATTCAAGATTCCAGCCTGGGTGAGCTCGCCTGTGTTGCCGTAAATGCCGATTACCGCAACAGCGGCCGCGCCGCGAAGCTGCTGACCCATATCGAGCGCCAAGCAAGCCGCACGAAGGTAAAAACCTTGTTCGCCTTAACCACGCAAACCTCACATTGGTTTATCGAGCAAGGCTTCCATGAAAGCGATGCCGAATTTCTACCTCGCTCCCGTCAGGTACTCTACAACCTGCAGCGCAAATCCAAGGTTTTAGTGAAAAATCTCTAGTTCGAGGCGCGGCAGAGACCGACAAGCCGATTCAATTGCACAGGAAAACTGCGCATAAATTGCCTAAAATGAAAGCAATAGCCATCATTTTGAGCCTGTAAATGAACTTGCCCTCCCCGCATCAAGACCCCAGCGATCTCAAGCAAATTGATATTGTCAAAATCTACAGCGATAAAAAGTGTCTGATTATCGACGATTTCCCCGAGATTCGCGGCTCCCTGATGCGCACCTTGCGGACCTTCGGTGCGCAAACGGTGGATACTGCCGCCAACGGCGAAGAGGCGGTCAAAGCCTGTAATAAGAAACGCTACGATATAGTGTTGTGTGATTACAATTTGGGGGCCGGCAAAGATGGTCAGCAGATCTTAGAGGAGGTACGCTTCCTGCGAGTACTGCTTATGACCAGTTTATTTGTGATGATCACGGGTGAATCGTCGCGTGAAATGGTGTTGGGGGCGCTGGAATGTCAACCCGACGACTATATTACGAAACCTTATACCCAAGCCTCTCTCAAGCTGCGCCTCAATCGCGCTATTGTGCGTCACCACATCCTACTGCCGGCAAAAAAAGCCATAAGCGATGGTGATTATCGTACCGCGCTGGATATCTGTAACGATATGATTCGCAGTGGCAGCCGCTATTCCGCCGATTGTTTGAAAATGAAGGGCCAGCTGCATTACCTACTCAAGCAGCTCAAGGAGGCCCAGGAAGTTTACACGAACGTCTTGAGTAACAAACCCCTGGTGTGGGCAAAGCTGGGCATGAGTAAAACGCTGATGGCGCTGGAAAAATTCGATGCTGCGGAAGCGATGTTGCAGGAGGTGGTTGCCGAAGATGACCGCTACATTGAAGCCCACGATATGCTGGCCGACGTGTATGAGAAGCGTAATCAGATGGCTTTGGCGCAAAAATCTACCGAAAGCGCGACGCGGATTTCCCCAAAATCTGTCTTGCGCCATCGCCGTATGGCGAAGCTGGCGGAAGTTAACCACGACGATGACGCGGCTTTAAAGTCTCACCAACAGGCAATTAAGTGGGGATTAAATTCCTGTCACGAGTCGCCGCAAGACTATTTCAATTACGCGCGCAAAGTATCGGATGTGGTGAAGGGGGACGACTCCAGCGAATCGAAAGCCTTGGTTAAGCAGGCTAATAACTTTCTTGATCGTGCGCGTAAACGCTATGCCGACAACGGCGAAGTCAATACCCAAGCGCTGCTGGTTGAAACGCAGCTGCAGTTGGGAATCGGCGACGAAGCAAAAGCAAAAAAGACCGCCGCGAAAGCCAAGCAGGCTTACAATGCCTTGCCCGCCCCGGATGTGGAAACCAGCTTAGAGATGGCGCGCACCTTACACGCATGCGACGAGGAAGCCGAAGCTCGCGAACTGTTAACTCGCTTAGCGCTGCGCCACGAAAAAGACCCGCAAGTGATGAGCATTATAGACAGTATTACCGGCGAACCCATCAGTGAGGCGGGTAAAAAAGTGGCGGCCGGCCTCACCAAAAAGGGTATCAGTTCCTACGATGGCAAAGATTTCGAGGCCGCTGTCGAGGTGTTTCAGCAGGCCCTGGCTGCTTATCCCAAGCATATTGGTTTAAACCTAAATTTGATTCAGGTGATAATTAGCGATACGGAAAACCGCGGCTACAGCGAGCATTATGAGCGTTTGATCCGCCACAGTTTGCGATCGACATCAAAGGTGAATCCAGAGCACAATCAGTACAAGCGATTTATGTTTTTAAGCCGGCAAATTAAAAAATACTACCCCAATGTGCTCTGAAAACCGCAGGCTTGGAACACCGGGCAACGTCACCTAGCCAGGGTTAGCGCCAAAAAATTATTCAGTAAGCTCGTAAGCACCCTCGGCATTGTGTACTTCTTTGCCGCTTAAGGGTGGATTAAACACGCAAGCCATTTGCATTTCGCTAAATGCGCGCAGAATATGCTTATCGTGTTGATCGAGAATATACAGGGTGCCCGGTTTAATCGGATGGTTTTTGCCGTCGGCAAGGTTTTCGATTTCTCCTTCGCCGACCATGCAATACACCGATTCAAAATGGTTTTGATAGTGCATTTGAAATTCAGCACCGCGGTAAATAGTGGTGATATGAAATGAAAATCCCACTTTGTCGTCTTTTAATAGTAGACGAACGCTCTCCCAATTATTATTGGGGTCGAGCACTCGGCGGGAGGTTTTTTTTGCCGCGGCTAAATCTCTCACGATCATGGTTTATGGCCTCATTGGATTATCCTAAATTACCTTGGCTGGGAACAGGCGAATTCGCCAATAGCCCCTCGTTTAGCGGCATTTTTCCGCTAAACGAGGGGCACTGTCTGATTGCCTGCCTGCCAGCATATCCTTGTCCACTGCCTGCAATGGCAGACTTTAGTGAGTGGCATTGTCGGCTAGCTATTAATCACTTTAACTTCGTCAAAATAATCGTTGTCTTCGGGTATAGTGTCTTCTTTGGCGCAGACTTCTTTAATCGCATTTTCCACGATATCGATACCGCGCTTTAAATTTATTTCATTAATAGTGAGCGGACATAAGAATTTGACCACGTGGTCATTGGCACCGCTGGTTTCGATAATTAAATTTTGTTTGAAGGCTTTTTTGGTGATCTTGTTGGCGATTTCCCCATTCACGCAGTTAATTCCCTGAAACATACCGCGGCCGCGCGTAGTGAAATTGCCCTCGCCGTATTTTCCCACAATGCTCTTGAGGCGCTTCGAAATATAGTCGCCTTTGCGTCGTATTTCTTTGCTAAAGCCGGGCTCGGACCAGTAGTGTTGAATTGCGGCTTTAGCGGTGACGAAGGCGAGGTTGTTACCGCGAAAAGTCCCATTGTGTTCACCTGGTTTCCAGCGGTCGAGCTCCGGGCGAAACAAAACCACCGCCATGGGTAAGCCGTAGCCGCTAATGGATTTTGAAAGGGTCACAATATCGGGCTTGATACCGGCCTCTTCAAAACTGAAAAAATGTCCAGTGCGGCCGCAGCCGGCTTGAATGTCGTCGACAATCAGTAAAATATCGTGGCGCTTGCACAAACGATCGAGACGCTGCAACCACTCAAAGCTGGAGGCGTTAATACCTCCTTCGCCCTGCACTGTTTCAACGATCATTGCCGCGGGTTTATCGACACCGCTGCTGGAGTCATTTAACAGCTTTTCAATGTAATAAGTGGTGTCGATATCGTCGCCCATATACCCGTCGTAGGGCACGCGCACTACGCCGTTTAAACTCACCCCCGCACCACCGCGGTGGTGCTGGTTGCCGGTGGCGGCCAAGGCTCCTAGGCTCACTCCGTGAAAACCGTTGGTAAAGGCTAAAATGGTTTCCCTGCCGGTGACAATGCGGGCCAATTTCAGGGCGGCTTCAACTGCATTGGTTCCAGTGGGGCCGGTGAATTGCACCACGTAGTCGAGATTGCGCGGTTTTAAAATAAGCGAGTTAAACACTTCTAAAAATTCACCCTTAGCTTGGGTGTGCATATCCAAGCCGTGGCAAATGCCATCTTGCTGAATGTAGCTGAGCAGCTCTTTTTTAAGCAGTGAGTTGTTGTGACCGTAATTCAAGGTGCCGGCGCCGGCGAGAAAATCGAGGTACTCTCGGCCCTCTTGGTCGTACAAAAATTCCTGGTGGGCGCGTTGAAAAACCCGCGGAAATGAGCGGGCATAACATTGCACTTCAGATTCGATTTCTTCGAAAATTTTCATGGTTTAGTCTCTTTGTGAATGCGCGGTGCTAGGCGACGTCTCGGGCTGTAAAGGGCCCCACCGACACGAGAATTTCAGAGTCGTGTGCGTCTTCAAAATGCAGGGTCTTATCGAACAGAGGCTGTTTTGACATTTGGGTATTTAAGGATCTCGCCAGTTTCTCGAACAGCGCCCAAGAGGCGCGATTACCGGGGTTGATGGTGGCTTGAATGGTGTTGACCGCAGCGCATTGCCGCCGGGAAAGCAGGCTTTGGCACATGCTGAGGGCAAGGCCTTTTCCCCGGGCGGAGGGGTGAGTGGCTACCTGCCAAACAAATAGCTGCGACGGCTGTTCGGGTATCAGATAGGCGCTGACAAAGCCGGCAGGCTTGCCGCCAGTATCTTCCGCCAATACGCAGGTGTCGCGAAAATGGTGGCACTGCAGCAGATTGCAGTAGAGGGAGTTGCTGTCCAGCGGTGAACACTGCCCGATAAGTGTGTGCACTTTTGGGCCGTCTGCGGCGCTGGGCGCTCTGAGTTTAAAGGGTGAATAATGGCTAATTGTTGCCTCCAAAAGCATTTTGATCAATTGTATAGATATCTAATTAAAAATATGTGTAATTTGGTTTTTTTTCCATCTAAATCGACATTTTACGGCAATTATATTAAAAAACCAGTAAAAATTTGTATTGAGAACAATTTAAAAAAGGTGAAATTACATCTATAAAGAAACAAAATGTATAGATGTCTAGTTAAATTTTAGCGATTTATGATAGAAATATGCGGCTGTGATATTTATCGCCGAAGACGACCTTAATTAGTGAGAGCGGCGCTGCTTATGGCTATAATCCGGTTCCCCAGCGCCAACTCGAGGCAAGCGATGTGAGCCCTATAGATGAAGTTTTGATCGCCTTGCGGCGAGTCATTCGTGCAACTGATATGCACTCAAAGTACCTGTCGAAAACCACTGGCTTAACCGCGCCGCAAATCCTCTTGCTGCAAACCATTCGTGCCAAAGGCGATGTGACGGTGAGCAAGCTGGCCAACGATATGAGCCTGAGCCAGGCTACGGTAACCACGATTATCGACAGGCTAGAAAACAAGGGATTTGTATTTCGCGAACGCTGTAAAGAAGACAAGCGCAAGGTGTTTACGCATCTCACCGACGCCGCCTTGGAGGTTTTGAAGAGCGCACCCACTCCGCTGCAGGATCAATTCACCAAGCAATTCAACGACCTGCAAGAGTGGGAGAAAACCATGATTATCTCTTCTTTGCAGCGAGTTGCGCAGATGATGGATGCGCAGCATATCGACGCCTCCCCGGTGCTCGATGTGGGTTCAATCGACCGCAGCGAAAATAATCAAGTAAAGAATGCTTATCGGCGGGAGTAGCGCACCTTGCGAGATTGGGTAGGTTCTGAGCTCCAAAATGCGTAGCAATGCAAGATAGCAGGGCCGAATGACGTATACATATTGCCAGCTGTGCCCGGCAACGCCAATCCGATAAAGCGAACGCAGGCCGCAAAAGCCCAATGAGAGAATTGCATTGCGTTAATGATTATTATTAATATTTAGGTGTGCCAATCGCTTCCAGCCCATGCTTAGCCAATATTATCTCTGGCACTGCTCGGTTTTAGGTTTTTCGTAACCGAAAGTCAAAGCAAAGCCGGCGCCCGTGCTTATCGATGGCTGGGCTCGAAGCACAACCTTCAGCCAAAACGCACAGTAAGATTTGCGCATGGCAAAGTTAACTGTGTCATTCACTATCGGAGACTCCTCCATGAGCCAGATGCCTCACCAGAGTATTAAACCAATTCAGCGTGTTAAACCAATAAAGTATGCGGTTTTCAGTTTGATTGCTTTTTGCCTTGTCGGTGCCACCGCACTGCGGGCACAAACCGATACCCCCGAATTCGACTTAACAACGCTTTCCACCCTGCCCGACAACGCCGCGCGGGTCTACGATGCAACCCTGGATGCCGCGTCAACACAGAGGGTGCAGCACAGGGGGGCGCGCCACTGCAATATGAAAATTTTTAGCACTGCCAGCGGCGAATTTATCTCGCGCAGGGCCTTGCGAGGCAGTATTGATCCGCAGGCCACGGTGGTTCTCGGCGAGTTCCACTACAATCAAAATATCCAAGATGCCGAGGCGGCACTGATCCGTGTTTTAGGGAATGACAGCATGCCAGTGGCCTGGGAGTTTTTAGAATTTCCCGACCAGGCATTCCAAAGCAAGATTTTTCAAACTTACAGCGAAAACCGCCTGCGCACCTCAGTGGTTACCGATTTGCAGTTTCCCCTGCAGGCCGACGGTTCCAATGCAACTTACAACGCGGTGATGCTGGCCGTTAAGAGCATGCGCAGCAGCATTGTGGCCACCAATGCGCCGCGTCCAGTGAAAGCGCAGTTAATGGATTTCGGCTACGCGACACTGGATGAGTCATTTAAGCCACCGCTTTTCAATATGGACAACGCCAGCGAGGATTATTTCGAGCGTTTTTACGATGCTCTAGGTGGTGGTGCACACCCCTTGCCGCGCCCTATCGAAGCTTATTTCGAATCCCAATACTACACCGACGAAGTCATTGCCTGGCAGGCGCAAAACGCGCGTATTCTTATCGTAGGTACCTTTCACAGCGACTTTAACGACGGCATTATCCCGCGTATACCGGTGTATTCATCGCGCCCGGTGGCCAATATCAAAGTGCTTGATGGCGAATTGCTTTCCGACAGCGAGATTGAGGAATTTCTGCAGGGATCGGAGCTATACGGAACCTACGCCGATTTTATTGTGATTGCTTGTGGTGATTCCGGCTGTTAGTGAGTGCATAGGCCTAGCAGTGCTCAAACGGGCATAGCTAGGCTGTTGTTGCAGATTCGCTTTCCTGCTTCCTCCCTCCTCCTCTCCTTTCTTTTCCTTTACTCCTGCTAGGCTACAAACTAAATTCTTTTCCTTTGCTTCTGCTAGGCTACAAACTAAATAGCGCCAGCGTCGAGAAAGCAGAAAATATTTTTGGTGCACTCTGCAGCGATCTGCAGTGTGGTAGTGCAGTGTGATAGTGCAAAAGTGAGTGCAAAAATGACTGGCGGATACATTTGTAATGAGTTATAAAGCTGAATTATTGGCGATCAATCGCTATTGTTAGTTAACAAGCTAATAATAATGCAGCTTTGCAAAGGCTAATCAGCGTGTGTATAAATCAGCGTAGATGTAAAAAGATCCGGCATGAAGACTCTCGCTTACCATGGCTTTAGCCCAGTGATACCAAC
>JAHQVY010000142.1 GCA_019634095.1 Cellvibrionaceae bacterium | reverse complement strand
TACCGGCGGGGTGCGGGCGGCGCTCAGCCCGGCCTCAATAATGGGGCGGTAGCCGGTGCAGCGGCACAAGTTGCCGGAGATGGCGCGGCAAATTTGCTCGCGCGAAGGCGCCTGCTGCGAGGCTTCGCCGGCGGCGCAACAGGCGGCAAGCGACATAACAAAGCCCGGTGTGCAAAAGCCGCACTGCGAGGCATGGCAGTCGACAAAGGCTTTTTGTACCGGGTGCAGTTCATCGCCATGTTGCAGGTGTTCAACAGTAACCACATGTTTAGCATGCATGGCCCCCAGGAGTGCGATACAGGCGTTCACGCTGTGGTAAGCAATGCGGCCTTGCTCTAATTGCCCCACAAGCACCGTGCAGGCGCCGCAGTCCCCGGAAGCACAGCCCTCTTTGGTGCCACATAAGTTGCGCTCTTCGCGCAGGAAACGCAGCACGGTGGTATGCGCAGCAAAGTGTGGCAGTTTTATTAACTGGTTATTTAAAACGAACTCCACTTCCACTCCTAGTTCTTTAACACCTGGTTCTTCAAGACCTAGCTCTTTAAGACCTAGTTCTTTAAGACCTGGCTCTTTAACACCTAGTTCTTTAAGACCTGGCGCTACAACACTGATCTGGAATTAGTATTGGATTTAGCCTATAAATGCTCAGCAAAAAGCTGGCCAACTGGTCAAGAAATACAAGACTGGCTCAAATGGATGAGTTGCTTGCACGTAAATTGCGTAAAACCCGGCTAAACTTGTTATGTACTGCCACAGCGAATTTAATTTCACTGTTAGTATAATGCTGTCTAGGTAACCAATATAGACCCTAGCGTCAAATTTTGCGCGCGGCAAAACTACCGCGCCTGGGCCGTGCCATTTACTGCCAAAGGGGCTTAAAACCGTGAGAATCGCCAGCACAAAAAAGCCAAAACAGTGTAGGCTTGGGTATATACCCAAAGCGTTTGAGATTTAGGCCTCATCAGCACGCCCCAGTTCCCTTGGCGGTGTTGCTGCGCCTTCAATAGAATGGCTATTGTGCGTTGCCCGAATACCTCACATCCTTGCGAGTACCGCCTTGCCAAGAACCTTAATTGACGCGCACCTAAGACCTAAATATCAAGCGCTACGGGTGTATCCCTAGCGTTTGCAATTTATACCTTAAACCTCGGGCACACCGCATAAGGTACGCGGCCATTGTTTTGGTTATTGTTTTGGTTATTGTTTTGGTTATTGTTTTGGTTATTGTTTTAGCTATTATTTTGACTGTTTTTTTTGGTGATTTTTTTGGCTGTTGTTGTAAAGCCAATGCACACAAAAATGTGGGGTTTTAGAGCAACACGGATTCTACGGCTATTAACATTTAATGTGCAGCAACGCTGTCACCACACTTAAGCGGCCTGCTTAATTAGGCCTAAAACTGAATCGCTATGGGTGTATTCGTAACTTTAGGGACAGCATGTTCCTTAAACTGCAACAGGGTCCACAATGGATAAGGCGCCTCCTCACAGGCTTTCACCGGGCAAGCGCTCAACGGGTAAACCCACAGCTGGTAAACTCTCGCCTGGCAAACTCTCGCCTGGCAAACAACCCACGGCTTCAGCCGAGCAGCAGCGTGCAACAAGTAAGTATAAAAAAGGTAAAATCCGCGATAAAAATTTAGAAAAAATACTCGGGGCGGCTCACGAGGAATTTGTGTTACAGGGTTATTCGGGAGCGAGTATTCAGGCGATTGCCGATCGAGCCGGCTTGCCAAAAGCCAATGTGCACTACTATTTTAAGCGCAAGTCGATTTTATATGTTGCAGTGCTAGACAATATTTTGCATTTGTGGAACAACTATATTGATGAAATGTCGGTGGACGATGACCCCGCCGTGGTACTAGATCGCCTAATCCGCAGCAAAGTCGAGTTTTCTTATACCCACCCTAAAGCCTCGAAACTGTTTGCCATGGAAATTATTCAAGGCGCACCACACTTAAAAGATTACCTGCGCAACCACTTGCGCCCTTGGGTGAGAGAAAAAATGAAGGTGTTAGATACTTGGATAGCCCAAGGCAAAATGCGCAAGGTGGACCCAGTACACCTGATTTTTCTTATTTGGTCTTCCACTCAGCACTATGCAGATTTTGAAACCCAGGTATTAACCGTAATGAACCACGCGGAATACGAACGCGATATGATAAACGAAATTGCCGCCTTTTTGAGTGAAGTGATATTGCGCGGCGTAGGCTTAGAGCCACCCGATTTGCGCTAAAACGAGAAGCGGGCAATTAACGAGAAGCGGGCAATTAAAAAGGTAAAGCAATGGCCACTTGGATAAAAAACCCTTTGCGTGTTTGGACCGGAACCGCGGAAAACGCCGACGGTGGTATTGTGGTAGCAGGTGACACCATTGTAGAATTAGTGTCGGCAGGTCAAGCGCCCACTACCCCGTACGAAAACAGTTTTAACGCCGACAAACTACTGCTTTTGCCGGGCCTGGTGAATTGCCATCACCACTTTTATCAAACCCTAACCCGAGCCTGCCCACCGGCTTTAAATAAAGGCCTGTTTGCCTGGTTGCGCGCACTTTACCCGCTGTGGGCCAAGCTAGACCAAGAAGCGATTGCGGTATCTACCGAGCTGGCGTTGGCGGAGTTAATGCTTTCTGGCTGCAGCTTGGTGTGCGATCACCACTATGTGTTTAGCGAATCTCTGGACAACGCGATCGATATTCAACTAGAGCTGGTGGAGCGCTTTGGGGTTCGCGCCGTGCTCACCCGAGGCTCGATGAGTTTGGGCACCGCCTCTGGCGGCTTGCCGCCAGAGGCGGTGGTGCAAAGTGACGATACCATATTGCAAGACAGCGAGCGCCTGTTAAAGAAAGTGGCGCAGCAAACGCTGGCGCAACTGGCCCTGGCACCCTGCTCCCCTTTTTCTGTGTCCTCTGAATTAATGCGAGAGAGTGCTGCCCTTGCGCGTGAATACGGCGCCCTGTTGCATACCCACCTGGCAGAGACCGAAGATGAAAACCAGTTTTGTTTACAACGCTTTAATTTGCGCCCACTGGATTATTTAGAAACCGTGGGCTGGCTTAACGCGGACGTGTGGCTGGCGCACGGCATTCACTTTAATCACGATGAGATTCAGCGCTTGGGCGAGGCGGGCCTGGGCATTTGCCACTGCCCCAGCTCTAATATGTTGTTGGGTTCCGGTATATGTCCGGTATTGGCGCTGGAAGAAGCCGGGGTGGCTATCGGCTTGGGTGTAGACGGTTCCGCCTCCAACGACGCCTCCAATATGCTGCAAGAACTGCGGCAGGCGTTTTTACTGCAGCGCCTGCACAGCGGCGCCGAGCAGGTTTCTCACGAGCAGGTGCTAAGCTGGGCCACCAGCGGCGGCGCAAGAGTGCTGAATCAGCACGCTCACACCGGGCGCATCGCAGTGGGTATGAAGGCGGATTTAGCGCTGTTCGAACTCGATGCACTGCGTTTTTCCGGCGCCGGCGACCCCTTGGCCGCCCTGCTGTTGTGCGGCGCCCACCAGGTGAAGCACCTAATGGTGAATGGCGCATGGCGGGTTTTAGACGGTGACATTCCCGGCCTCGATTTGGAGCAATTAAAGTGGCGGCACGCCGCGGCCGCAAAAAAACTCCTGGCTTAATTTAATTAAAGCCGCTGCGAAACCGGCGGCTAGGGTTTCGCTTTAGCCGCAGCGGGTTCGGTGTCGGCATAGCGCGGCCAGTGCTTAACCAGTGTATCAATTACCTTGCTACCCACGCGCCAGGCGGTGTCTAGTGCCGGTTTGCCCTCGTCCGGGTAAGGCGCGGTTACACTCCAGTTGGCCGGTTTATCCTGCGGTGGCATAGAGTAATTACTTACCGTGCGCAACACCATAATTCTTTGCGTGTTAACCAATGCCAATCGCCCGAGGCGCAATAAGGCGGTTAATGTGCCGCTATCTTCCATATTAGTGGTCATAAAATTCGCCTGATTATCGCTGTAAAGCCGCATCCAGTCGTTTGCCCAGCGATTGAGATAACGGCCGTGCCAATAGGTGCTGGCGCTAAGGGTGTCCCCTAAAGCGACAAAGGGTTTTAACCGCGCTTTGGGGTAGTGCTTAAACTGCGCGCGAAACTGCGCCATGGCCGGGGTATCCTGCAGTTGCATATCGCGGGTTAATTCATAGGCCCATTGCGCGAGCTGCGGGTTTAGATCGAAAGCAACCGTGTTGAGTGTCCAGCTGGTGTAAATATCTGCGGGTTTTTCGGCGGGTTTGTTTGCCCCCAGTGGAATCAAGCCATAGGGCCACTCAGCGGGTATTTCCCGAGCATCGATTTCGTAGGTTAAATCGCCATCCACTACGTACCTGGCCCAGGCCGCAGAGCCCAGTGAAATATCTTCCGGGTCGCCGCCGGCAATGCCGGCAACAAGCCAGTAGGCTTTGCTTAAATCGAAGCGCGGATCTAAACCCAGGGCCATAATAGACGCGGTGGCATTGGCAATACCGCCGCCAACGCAAATGCCGAGCACGCCGCTATCGCTAAGCCGCAGCGGGTATTCCCCCAAAGGGAAAGCCATCTCCCGATGCAGCTGGCTACGCTCTACCCAGTATTGAAACTCACCGGGCCTGTCGCCGGTGATTTCGCCGTTTTCGAACATGGTAACCACCACCGCTTTTATGGGTAGCGCCTTTTCCGCAGCATTGCTGGATGCCGAACAGAGAACTGCGGTAAGCAGCGCGGCCAACCACAGCCAACGCTTGCGGTATTTATTGCAGCAATAGCGTGCCGCAGCGCGGGCGCCGCGAGGTAAGGTAAAGCGCCCCGCCGCTTGTATAGGCTTAATCATGTTGCAGTAACTCGGAGGTGATGGTTTTAATCCTCGGGGGTAGCGCGTTTAAGTAAATCGGCAATTTCGCTACCCTTGCCCTGCAAAATTTCCTCAAAACTCAGGCCGCAAAGTTCATGCGGAAACACCAGCCATTGATCGGTGGCGTGTACATAAAAATCCGGCGTGAGCCCAGAAACGTTTCGCGAAGGCTTGTACCAGGGGCAGGCCACTTTAATAGTGTGCGGCGTATTGAGGCGGCATTTTTTGCGAATGGTTTCGATAATGGTACGTATGGAACGGCCGGAATCGAAAACATCATCGACAATGAGTAGCTCCTGATCGGCTTCGACATTTTTGATAACATAATCCATGCCATGCACTCGAATTTCTTTACTCTGTTGGTCGATACCGTAGTAAGACGAAGTGCGAATCGCGATATGATCGGTGGAGATGCCCTTGTATTCCAAATATTCTTGCACCGCAATGCCCACCGGTGAACCGCCGCGCCAAACGCCAATAATAAAATGGGGCCGAAAGCCGCGAACGAAAATTTGTTCCGCTAAGCGAAAGGAGTCTATAAGTAATTCGTTGGCCGTAATAAAGCGTTTTTCCATAGTCTGCCTCCATGGGTTGCATGAGTGGTCCGCATTCCTTAAATTTGCCCAGAGTTTGCAAGCTGAGCAAAGGCTTTAGGGAAAGCTGACCGCCTGATCAATCAATTTTTTTACTCGCGGAACGTATCTGCCCCAGTGACTGTTGCCAGCTAGGACGCAGCACACGTTATGCAACATGTTGATGCTTGTTTAGCATTTAGGCACAAAATAAGTTCATGTGGTACAGCTGTGAAGCGGCTCGATTACTGCGCTAAGCGCTTGCACGATGTGTTGTGATAGGTACTCGCTTATATGTAATTCTGACCGATTGGTTTATTATTTGCTAGCTCAGCCTTAATTTAGTGAGTTATCCGGGTGTAAGCCGAGTTGCGCTAACAATACCCAAAACACTTGAGATTTAGGCCTTATGAGCACGCCCCTAAGTGCCCTTGGCGGTGTTGCTCCGCCTTAAATAGAATGTCTATTCTGCGTTGTCGCGCCTTGCCAAGAACAAAAGTTGGCGCACTCCTAACACCTAAAGCTCAAACGCTTTGGGTAAAGAATACTCATTTCTGAAAGTGCTTCCAAGTTTTAACCTATGAGACGAATAGTTAATGAATAAAATTGCCACTTTCTTTGGTTTTGCGCAAGCACAAACGAATTTAAAAAATGAGTCCCTGGCTGGTTTAACCACATTCCTTGCAATGGCTTATATTACCATTGTTAACCCAGCAATTTTGTCTGACGCGGGAATGGACTTTGAAGCGGTCTTTGTCGCCACCTGCCTCGCAGCGGCCTTTGGTTCCATTGCCATGGGCCTGCTGGGAAATTACCCCATTGCACAGGCCCCCGGCATGGGGCAAAACGCGTTCTTTACCTACGGCGTAGTGCTGGGGATGGGGCACAGCTGGCAGGTGGCCTTGGCGGCGGTATTTTTTTCCGGCATTCTATTTATTATTATGAGTGTTCTGCCGATACGAGAATGGCTTATTAACGCCATTCCGCGGAACTTAAAATTGGGTATTTCCGGTGGCATCGGTTTATTTTTAGGCATAATCGCACTGGGGAATGCCAAGATTATTGTCGACAGCCCAGCGACTTTGGTGACTTTGGGCGACCTAACCGAGGCGCAGCCACTGTTGTGTTTACTGGGTTTTGCCATTATTACAGCGCTATCTCAGAAAAAAATTGTTGGTGGCGTTATTATTGGCATGGTGGGGGTTACGGCTATTGGCTGGGTAAGCGGCATTGTCGAGTTTAAAGGCGTGGTATCTATGCCGCCTTCGGTAGCGCCCGTGTTCCTGCAGCTAGATTTCAAAGGCGTGTTCGAAGTGAGCATGATCACAGTGATTATTACCATGTTAATTGTCGACGTTTTCGACACTGCGGGCACCCTGCTCGGCGTGTCGCGCCGCGCCGGCTTAGACAACCCAGATGGCACCCTGCCGCGACTGGGCAAGGCTCTGCTATCCGATTCCGGCGCCACCACCTTTGGCGCCTTAATCGGCACCTCTTCCACCACCAGCTTTATTGAAAGTGCCGCCGGTGTAGAGGCGGGAGGCCGAACCGGTTTTACTGCGGTTGTTTGTGGCCTGGCGTTTTTGCTGTGCCTGTTTTTATCGCCACTGGCGCAAAGTGTGCCGCCCTACGCTACCGCGGCGGCACTGTTATTCGTTGCGTGTTTAATGACGAAAAACTTGGCCGACGTAAATTGGGACGACTACACCGAAAGCGCACCCGCCGTTATTACCGCAATTGCCATGCCCTTAAGCTATTCCATTGCCGATGGCATTGGTTTGGGGTTTATTTCCTATGCCGCCATTAAAGTATTGAGTGGCAATTATAAAACCTGCCCCTATGTAGTTTATGTAGTCGCCTTTATTTTCTCGCTGAAATTTTTTGTACTGTAATTTTTTCACGATAATTTTTTGCACTTTAACCTGGTTTGTAGCGAATATGCTGCGGGTATACCGCAGCTTGGTGCAATGAGGCAATTGGTTGTGCGATATTCAAAAAAACCGCTGAGTGTTGCAACTGCTCAGCCGACCACTCTAGGGCTAGGGCAAACGACTAATGATTGAATGGCAATGGTCAAGCTTTTGGCAGCTTTCTGCAATAGAGCTTTACAATATTATGAAAGCTCGCCAGGAAGTGTTTGTGGTAGAGCAGCACTGTGTTTACCAAGATATCGACAATCTGGATAAACGGGCATGGCACCTTATAGGATGGGAATCTAAATCTAAACAACAGCGCTTAGTGGCGTATTTGCGGGTGGTATACCCGGGCGAGAAGTATACCGAGGCTTCCATTGGTCGCGTATTGACAGTGTCATCGGCGAGAGGAACCGGCCTTGGCAAGCAATTAATAGCTGAGTCGCTAAAGAGAATTTCCGATGAATGTTCTAAAGCGTTAATACGAATATCGGCGCAAACGCATTTAGAGCGCTTTTACGCAAATTTTGGTTTCAAAACCGTTTCCGAACCCTATGATGAAGATGGAATTTCGCATATTGAGATGCTGCGTAATTCGGTATAAAAATAAATTGTTGAACATATACCCAGCCACAATACGTTTTTTCTGTTCTATAGCTGAGTTGCTTGGCCCGAATAATTGCGCGGAGCTTGTCTATTAGTCGAGTGGGTGGATAGGGTATGGGCTTGGGAATATCGTCCATCGTCAGCCGCCTGCCATTTAGCTGTAT
>JAHQVY010000018.1 GCA_019634095.1 Cellvibrionaceae bacterium | reverse complement strand
GCTAACCCGCATTAAATATCTGTTAAGCAACTCCCGTTTGTGACAGATAGGTAAGAAAGGATACGGCCTGTTACGAAGCGGGAGTATCCTTGCTAAGTTGCTGCGTAGTAAACAAAAGCCAGCGCTAAAACCATGGCTAGGTTTTATCTATACCCAAAACACTTGAAATTTAGGCCTCATGAGCACGCCCCTAAGTGCCCTTGGCGGTGTTGCTCCGCCTTAAATAGAATGGCTATTGTGCGTTGTCTCGGCAATTGCTCCTGCATTACCTAATAAACTACATCCTTGTAGCGATGCGTTGCCCTAATACCTCACATCCATGTGAGTACCGCCTTGCCAAGAACCTTAATTAGCGCACTCCTAACACCTAAATCTCAAGTGTTTTGGATATAGATAAAACCTAGCCATGTTTTTAGCGCTGACTTTTGTTTACTACGCAGAAACTTAGCAAGGATACTCCCGCTTCGTAACAGGCCGTATCCTTTCTTACCTATCTGTCACAAACGGGAGTTGCTTAACAGATATTTAATGCGGGTTAGCCACCGCAGCAACTTCGCTGGATTTTATATTGAAGAATATCGCATAGAGCACCGGCACAATCACCAGGGTTAACAGTGTGGCAAAGCTTAGACCAAAAACCAATACCACCGACATGGACTTAAAGAAGGCATCAAAAAATAAGGGTATAACCCCCATCACCGTGGTCAAAGCGCCCATCATCACCGGTCGAACACGGCTGGCGGCGGCATCCACCACCGCATCGAAGCGCGCTTTGCCTTCGCCAATTTCCAAATCCACCTGATCAACCAAGACAATGGCATTTTTTATCAGGAGGCCAGAAAGCGATAGCAAACCGAGTATCGCCATAAACTCCATCGGCGTGGCGGTGGCTACCAGCCCCACCACAACGCCAATAATTGCCAAGGGCACCACCAACCAAATAACCACCGGCTGTCTAACGGTACCAAAGAGAATAAATACAATGATTACCATGGCCAAAAACCCGAGCGGGATAGTAGAGGCGAGGTTTTCGTTGGACTCTTTGGAATCACCGTATTCGCCCCCCCATTCCATGGTATAGCCTTCGGGTAAGGGAATGGCCTCTATTTGTGGCCGCAAGCGATTAAAAAGATCGGCGGTAAGCTGGTTGGGAAAGGGGTCGCTCTGCGCTTTGATTTTCCAGTTTCTATTTTCGCGGCGAACTAGGCCATCGCGCCACACAGTTCGAAAGCCGTCGGTCACTTGACCAATGGGAACCGCACGGCCAGTGGCAGAACTTAACACCTGAATATTGTGAATATTGTCAATGTCTAAACGCTCATGTTCCGGTGCCCGTGAAATGATAGGAATTAATTCATCCTGCTCGCGGTAGACCCCTACCCTGCGTCCAGAAAAATTTGTTTGCAGTGCTAACGCCAAGTCTTCTCGGGATACACCAGCGCGCTGCCCGGCTCTTTTAGCATATACCGGTTCAATAACGCTTACCGGTTGACGCCAGTCATCTTTAATCGATAAGGCGCCACCGTCGGCGCGCATGATGTCTTTTGCTTTACCCGCTAACTGGTGCAGTATCTTTGGGTCGGGGCCGCTAAATTCGGCTTCGATTTTGGAGCCGCCACCGGGACCGAGAACAAAACGCCACACCTTGCCCTGAGCTTGGGGAAAGTTATTTCCGATATAGTTCTGAATTTTCGGCATCATCGGCCCAATAATTTTGTAGTCATCGGTACGAACCAATAATTGCCCATAGGCCGAGTTTACAGATTCGGGAGAGTACACCAGCATAAAACGCGGTGCTCCGGCTCCAATAGAGCTCTGTACCGCATTGACGCCCTCTAAGGTGGAAACAAATTCTGTAAGCTGTTGCATATCGGCTTCCGTTTTCGCAATATCCGTGCCCTGTGGTAGCCAATAATCAACACCAAACAAAGGCGTTGTCGATGCTGGAAAAAAGCCGGACTTAACGAATTGAAAGCCCCAGATTGAAGCCACAAAAATACCCGCCACCACGGCGACTACCGCGACACGCTTATGCAGAGCAAACCGCAAAAACCCCTTATATTTGCCTATTAAACCGCTATCGCTTGCTTGCCCCTTAGTTGTTGAAGATTGCGCAGCTTCTTTAAACAACCAAAAACAAAACAGTGGCGTAAGGGTAATAGCAAACACCCAGCTGAGCATTAGAGAAATTAATATCACCCAAAATAGATGACCGGTATATTCGGCGGTAGACCCGGGGGCAAAACCAATCGGTGCAAAGGCGATAATACCCACCAAGGTACCGCCCAATAGTGGCCAAATAGAGCGCTTCACCACACGATTGGCAATGTCCAACCGCTTAATACCCTTTTGAACGCCAACCAGAATGCCTTCCGTAACCACAATGGCATTGTCTACCATCATTCCCAGCGCAATAATTAACGCGCCCAAGGAGATACGGTGCATGGGTATATCGACCAGCCGCATTATGGCGAGCGCGGCAAGAATGGTGAGCAATAGCACCGAGCCAATAACCAGCGACGATTTCAAGCCCATAAAAATTAACAAGGTAACAACCACAATAATTAAGGCCGCGATAACATTGACCACAAAGTTTTTCACCGAGTCGTCAACAACATTACCTTGATGATAGAATTCGTAGAGCTCAATACCCCAAGGGCGCAAGGCTTCGCTATCGGCGATTTTTTGGTCTACCGCCTGGCCAATCTTCACAATATTGCTACCTAAAATCCCGGATACTCCCACAACAATCGCCGGTTCCCCATTGTAGCGATACAGATTTGCCGGTGGGTCTTGATAACCGCGCCACACTCGAGCAATATCTTTGAGGAACACCACTTTGCCTTTGCTATCTGACGATATGAGCAGGTTTTGAATCGCCTCCACTGAATCGATAGAACCGCTGGGATCTATCATAATACGCTGATTGCCAATTTTTATATCTCCCGAGGCAACCACCGCGTTTTGCTGCGACAATGTGTTGTAAATATTGGATACCGACAGCCCAAGCGCTGCAGTTTCTTGACGAGAGATTTCGACAAACACAGTTTCTTGGCGCAACCCCTGCAAGGTTACTCGTGCAACACCATCAACTTGTAACAGGGAACTTTGCAAAGATTTAGCGTAGCGCTTTAGCTCTGCGGGAGAGTAGCCTTCACCGGTTATAAAATACAGCAGGCCAAATACATCGCCAAAATCATCAGCCACATTGGGCGTACCCGCTCCCGGCGGCAATGCGCGTGCCGCATCATTGACTTTGTTGCGCAGTTTCGTCCAAATAAGTTGCAAATCGGCTCGTGAGGGCGAGGCGTCGTATTTTATTTCTACAGAAATTTCCGATTTTCCCGCGGTGGATACCGATTCGATGGTATCGATTTCGGACATTTCCTGAATCGCTACCTCTAAAGGTTCCGTAATTTCTAGCGCCACCTCTTGGGGGCTCGCACCGGGGTAATTGGTAATCACCAAGGCTTTGCGAATGGTAAATTCCGGGTCTTCAAAACGCGCCATATTTTGGTAAGCAGACCAGCCACCAACAATGGTTAACAAAATAACAATTGCACTGAGCACTCTATTTTTAATGGTAAATTCGGCGACATTCATTGCTCCGCGCCCCTGAATTTGTAACAGTATTCAATAAAACGAGCGGTGGTATTTAGCATTATTTCCACTCTCTTATTTGCATTCCTTCCGACAAATAGGCGGCACCCGCCCCCACAATGGTATCGCTTTTATCCAGACCGGAAGTCACCACCACCATTTTACCAACCCCCTGCTCTAAACTGACATTGCGTTTAGACACGGTCATAGCTGTCAAATCTATGGCCCAAACGTAGTTGTTTTCACCGTCATTACTAACGGCTGCTAATGGCACAGCAACCCGCGCCCCTTCGGTTTGACTTTCAAAACGCAGCTCAACGGTGGCATTCATACCGGGTAAAATAAGTAAGCTTTCTGGTGGACGAAAAGCAAAGGTGATCGCATAGGTTTGCGATGCGGTATCGGCGAGCAAATTGGCTTCTTTAAATTTCGCTTCAATTAATTGGTTGGGCGCGGCATCAAGAATAACAAAGGCCTGGCGATCTTCACGATCCGC
Source organism: Cellvibrionaceae bacterium (assembly GCA_019634095.1). Lineage (GTDB taxonomy): Bacteria > Pseudomonadota > Gammaproteobacteria > Pseudomonadales > Cellvibrionaceae > JAHQVY01. The sequence continues at coordinate 10,061 of JAHQVY010000018.1, read as the reverse complement.
TGCATCTTTAGGTACATTGGCAATAAAGCTTGCTGGCATATCGATGGTAGCTTCTAGCGTATCTGCACTCATATAGCTAACCACCACTTGGCCGGGCGAGACAGTTTGTAAATTTTCAACTTGCTTTTGCGCAACAACGCCGTCAAAAGGTGCCCGCAGTACCGAATCTGCCAGGGCTTTTTCGGCCCGTTCAAGTTGGGCTTTGCTCACGTCAAACTCGGTTTTACGCTGTTGTAAAACGCTGGCGGCAATCGCATTTGTTTTCGACAGGCTGAGCGCCCGTTGGTATTCGGACTCGGCAACTTGAAACTGGGCTGTGGCGGAATCTCTTGAGGACTTCAAATCTCGCTGATCCAGCTTGGCAATTAATTCGCCGCGATTAAGCTGTTGCGATTCATTCACCGGCAGCTCTTGCAGCACGCCGCCCACCTGAAAAGCGAGTTCGCTAAGCTGATTGGCTTCGATCACTGCGGGGAATTGGTTAACTTGCGAGGCTTCGGCTTCTGCCACCTTGATGAATATCACCGGGCGCACCAAGGGGCCAGCACTGGGCGTCTCTGGCTCACCATTGCAAGCGCTTAGGCTGAGAGTGGTGATAATAACGAAACTGACAAAGGCTAAAGAATTTACACAGCAATAAAGACCACGTCGGCTTTTAGCAAACACAGAATACTTCCCCCCAAGAGATAAAAGATTGATACTTATAACGGTTTTGAATTAGCAGAAACTTATAAAGCACAGCCCCTGTTTCAAACTCGCTGTGACGATGCCAGCAAAACGTTTTCGGCTGCTTCTGTGCAGCTCACGTTTAGCAGGGTTAAAACAGGGGATATCCTTTTTCTACCCGGATACCGGGTAGTAGTGGCGGCATTTATACCACAAAGCCAATAGATTGGAGCTTTTTATCACATGGAACGCTGATCAATTCGCTTTCTGAAAGCCGCTGCACTCTCTTTGCGTTCCGAGTAACGGTCCACCAGGTAGGCACTGCGATCTCGCGTGAGTAACGTGAACTTCATTAACTCCTCCATCACATCCACTATGCGGTCATAATAAGCGGAGGGCTTCATGCGGTCGTCGTCGTCAAATTCCAGCCAGGCCTTGGGCACCGAAGATTGATTGGGGATGGTAAGCATGCGCATCCAGCGCCCGAGAATGCGCATTTGATTTACCGCATTAAAGGATTGCGAGCCACCACATACTTGTATCAGCGCGAGGGTTTTGCCCTGGGTGGGACGCACACCCTGCAATGCGAGGGGTATCCAATCTATTTGCGCTTTCATAATGCCGGTCATAGCCCCGTGTCGCTCTGGGCTGCACCACACCATGCCTTCACTCCACTGTGCCAACTGTCGCAAGCTTTGTACTTGCGGGTGGCTTTCATCCTGATCATCGGGCAGCGGCAGCCCAGAGGGGTTAAAAGTGCGGGTTTCGGCCCCGAAATGTTGCAAAATACGTGCGGCTTCTTCGCTGGCTAAGCGGCTAAACGAGCGTTGCCGCAGCGAGCCGTAAAGCAACAGTATTTTTGGTTTGTGGCTGGTACCTTGGGCGGCAAACAATGCTTTTTCATCCACGCGTTGCAAGGCTTGTGCATCGATATTGGGTAAGTCAAATTCACTCATAATTTTACTCTGTAGCAAACCAGTGGCGGGTACGATTTGCAAAGCCGACCAAGGTTAGCATTACCGGCACTTCTACCAGCACGCCAACCACCGTCGCCAGTGCCGCACCCGATTGTAAACCAAACAGGGCGATGGCCACCGCCACCGCCAGTTCGAAAAAGTTTGAGGTGCCAATCATGCAGGCGGGAGCAGCAATGTTGTGCGGCAACTTGAGGGCTTTAGCTGCCGCATAGGCAATGGCAAAAATACCATAGGTTTGCAGCAACAGCGGCACTGCAATTAAAACAATGGCTAAGGGCTTGGCCAAAATGGTGGGTGCCTGAAAGCCAAACAGCAACACCACAGTAGCCAGCAGCCCAACAATGGAAATGGGCTTTAACTGGTTAACAAAACGGTTCAATCGTGAACTGTCTCGATTTGCATTCAGGGCTTTGCGGGTAAGCATCCCGGCAGCCAGGGGAATAACGACATACAACACCACCGACAATAGCAATGTAGACCAAGGCACCACCACATTACTCACACCCAATAAAAAAGCCGCAATGGGCGCGAAGGCGAAAATCATTATCAAGTCGTTTACCGACACCTGTACTAGGGTATAGTTAGCATCGCCCTCGGTTAAATGGCTCCATACAAAAACCATGGCAGTACAAGGCGCAACACCCAATAAAATCATTCCTGCAATGTATTCTGTGGCGCTTTGCGGGTCCACCCAATCCACAAACAATACCCGGAAAAATAACCAGCCCAATGCGGCCATAGTAAAGGGTTTAACTAGCCAGTTAACGGTTAAGGTGAGCAATAAGCCCTTGGGCTTTTTACCAATATCTTTGATCGATGAAAAATCCACTTGAATCATCATGGGGTAAATCATCACCCAGATAAACAGTGCCACCGGAATATTTACCTGCGCAAGCTCCAATGCGGCAAACCATTGAAACAAACTCGGTGTTAAATTTCCCGCGACCACCCCAGCGAGAATGCACAGCCCCACCCACAAACTGAGAAAACGCTCGAATACGCCCATCGCGCTATGCCTCGCTCAAGCTTTTTAAAACAGATTCACACTCGGTTTTACTAAGCCCCTTTAGATCCACATCAAGTAGTTTTTGCACACGCTGTTCGATGGTGGCCATCACTTCATAAAAAGCATCGCGAATTTCCGTATCAGACCCTGCTAACTTCGAAGGGTCGGGTAAGCCCCAGTGAATTTTCGCGGTATCCGCAAACCAAACCGGGCAGGCCTCGGCGGCCGCGCTGTCGCAAACGGTAATCACAATATCAGGCAAGTCCCTTGCAAAATCATTCCACGATTGACTGCGCAAGCCCGCAATAGGCAGGCCCTTTTCAGCCAGATATTTTAAGGACAAAGGGTGAACCTCACCCGCTGGCTGGCTACCCGCGCTATAAGCTTGCAGCCTACCCTTGGCAAGGTAATTAGTAATCGCTTCACTTAAAATACTTCGGCAACGGTTATGAGTACAAATATAAAGAATTTTCATAGTTAACCTGTAAAAGACAGACGTAGACTTTAAATGCAGCTAGGGCGATTGCCCATCATTTTTAGATTCTTCTGCAATCGCTTTAGGGTACTGGCGCTACCTGCACTAGCAGCCTGCAGCACACCCTGTGCCCAACTGGGTAACTGCGTTGAAATAGAGTAAAAAACCCACTGGCCGCGGCGGGCATCATCGAGAATGCCGCAATTGCGCAATTGCGCGAGATGCCGTGAAACCTTGGGCTGGCTATCTTCTAATGCTTGCATTAACTCGCATACGCAAAGCTCCCCTTCTTGGTAAACCAGTAGGGTGGCGTACAGGCGAGTTTCATCGGATAAGCATTTAAAAAATTGTGCGGGCTCAATCATTTTTTACAGCCGACACCTATCGTGATCCCTACTCGGACACAGGGAGCAATTACACCCTCGCTCCACCAAATGAAGACCTTTTGAGGTTCTGCGGCATACAAGTAAACCAAATTTATGTTTAGTTGGCTTAATTTTCATGGATATACCTTTGTTACTTATTTTAATTTTGTATTATTTGCCCGGAGCGTTTTGAGATTTAGGTATGAGGAACTCGCCCATTTTACGTGCTCTGAGTATATTAATATATGAATATCCATATATCAAGATATAAAAATTAGCTGCTAACTTTGCTGACTTGGAGCGGATTCGGCATCGTTATAATTTACTGCAATAGCCTTTTTGCAAGACGTCTGACATGTTCTAAATATCAATTGGTTGGGGTATAACTCTCAGGGAAGCCTTGAGCGGCTTGAGGGAAACCCGAAAATTAAGAGCAAATCTTTTCAGGCCGAAGAGCATCTTTCAGCAACCAATAATGTACACTTAGCTCTGCGCAAAACCAATGTATACAAAGCCCCGCCTATACCCCGCCTATATATAATAGCAGCGCCCAAATAGTAGTGCCCAAAAACAGACACAAAGCCGTGAGGTTACAAGAAACTCAATCGTCTAGCTAGGGGCGCAGAAGGGAACTAACCCATTTCGCCGACGAGAGCTCCATTTCAGACCCGGGTCAAAGTTAAATTTTTGGATCAATACTATGTTAAATAAGTTGCATTTATGTATTAGTGTCATAACATTGTGGTTTATCTCGGTAGGCACACTTGCGCAAACCGAGATTATCGACACCTTAGAGAATAGACGGAATGAGATTGTCTTCCCTGAACTCACTTCAGACCAAAAACGTGTACTAAGCGAACAAGCTCAATTCTTACTCAAAGACCTCTATGTGCATCGCTTTGAGAAGCTGGCATTTTATCCGGGTTTAGAAGACCCTGTTCCGCAAATTGCCAACATTGTAGAGAATGCAGATTCACTAAGCACTGCAGAAATTGAAGAGGGGATCTATCGCATCTTCGCTGCGCAGCGAGATTTACATCTCAATTATTTATTTCCGGAACCTCATGCATCTTACCGAAGCTTTTTACCCTTAACCTTCACCCGCACCGCTAATTTTTTTGATCGCTTCGAAGTTCGGGTTTCCGCTGTTAATGCCGATTTATTTGCTGAATATGCACCGGGCCAACAGGTACCGGAACTCGGTGATCGTATCGTCGCTTACGACGGCCTCTCCATTGATGCCGCCGTCGAACGCCAAAAACAAACGGCACAGGGCGCCAATGAATTCGGCGGGTTCACCCGAGCGCTTGGGCAGATGACCTTTGTTTCTCACTTCCTTCACCTTAAACCTGAACGCGATACCATTTCCATTACTTTTGAAAAAAGCACCCGCTCGCCTTATTTCCACGGGCGGCGCTACACCATTACACTGCCGTGGCTAGTACAATTCACGGCGCCAGAAGAAGTCCGCAGTTTAAACGCTCCTGAAACCAAGAAAAAATTTGACCCCAAGCGCTTTAATGAGGCGCGTGAAGTCTGGCAGGAGGAATATAACGATTTCGTTCGCTCTGTGGGCCTTGAGGAAACGAGTGATTACCCGAATTTACCCACTGCGGAGCCGGTACTCACCTGGGGCAGAATCGAAAACCGCTACGGAGAATTTGGCTACCTGCGTCTTACAAGTTTTGTGCCTCAAACCGGCGTAGCGAACACCATCGCCGAAATTCGCCGCCTGCTCCTGGAAGAATTCGACGATACCGATGGGTTAATCTTCGATGTGCGCAACAATGGCGGCGGTTTTATTTCTCTAGCCGATGAGCTTTCCCAGCTATTTATGCCGAACGAAGCAGATGTTATTAAAGCCCGCTTACTCAATACCGAACTCAATCTCAGCGTTTTTAATGACAACGTTTTTGGGCCAAATGTTCTCGGTGAAAATTGGAACCAGGTGATCAACGAAGCCGCAGGCAATGGCGAGCTCTACACCGAGCTCGCCGCCTTCACCACCGATTCCGCGGCTAATTCTCGCGGACAAGCTTACTTTAAACCGGTGGCAGTACTTGCCAATGCACGCAGCTACTCGGCCTCCGATTTATTTGTGTGCTCCATGAAAGATAACCGCGCGGCCTTAGTATTTGGCGAGGATTTACGCACCGGCGCTGGCGGTGCCAACGTTGTAAATCACGGCAGTTTCTTTAATGTCTTATTACCCTCAGTTTTCGAGCCCTTGCCGCCCGGCCATGACATGCGCGTAAGCTGGCGGCAGTCGGTGCGCTTTGGGCCAGCTGCTGGGCGAATTATTGAAGATTTTGGCTGTGAAGCGAATATCGATGTTTCGCGAACACCCCGCGATTTACTTCAAGGTAATCGCGATCAAATCAAAACCATCACACGCGAGCTGGGTGTTAAATCCAATTTTTTCCGCTACCAACCCAGCGCGCGCACCGCAAACAGTCGACTCAACCAACTGACCTTAGGCGACACGCCTGTACTTGAGGTGAGCGTGAAGTATACCCCGCTCATTAGCGTAAGCGTAGGTGGCGTTGAAAAAGATCTGATCCCGGTATTTGCCTCTAAACGCGAAGAAAAAGTCGAAGTTGATTTGTCCACACTGCCAATCAATGCTCAATCACAAGTCGTACTGCGAGGGGTCACGTGGTCGGGACGAACCCTGTGGAACCTCAAGCGCAACATAACGCGGCTAGACCAAAAGCTGCCTGTTGACGATGCCGGCCTTTTGTTAGATTTTAGCTCGTTAACAGACCTCGGCCCGCTAGCGGTTGTCAACGCTAACACCGCAGCAGAAAACGGTTGGCAATTGGTACCACCGGCGCTGCAAGTCGGGTTCGAACCGAGCTACCTCGATAACATTAACACCTCAGGTATTCTTGCTCTCAACCTAAGCGCGCTTAACAGCGCAACACTGAGTATAGATTTCGAGCAAGATACCGAACTCGATTTTGACTTTTTCGAGGTGTTTATTGCCGACGAAAACGGCGTGCCAGAGCAGCAACTACAACGCAGCTCTGGGCAACAATCACGTAGAACCGTAGAGTTTGATTTGAGTGCTTTTGCAGGCCGAGAGTCGGTATTAATTTATTTTCAGTTTATTAGCGATGGTTTTGTTACCGCACCAGGGATAAAAATTTATTCCATTAAACTCAACGCGAATGAAACCATTCAACCCGAATAAGCAATAAGAGTTATTGTCGTACACTAAAACCGCGAACCCTGTTCGCGGTTTTTTTATCGAAACACAAAAGCAATAGAATGGTTATTGGGCTTTGTATCGACAATTGCCCCTCCATTAGCCTAACCGCCTGCATGCATGTAGCGATGCATTGCTGTAATACCCCATTGTGAGTATTGCCTTGCCGAGTACGGAGATTAATGCATTTCCTAGCAACCAAATCTAAAGCGATGTGATATAGCCTTCTGTGAGCCCTCCCCTTCCTATGGCGGCACCTGGCGAAGTGTTCGCGAGAGATATTCGCAAATGCCTTTGAATAATCAAAAAAACCCATAGCCTATTATCCTAAATTACCGGTATCGCTTTAGTCATACTGTTTAACGTGTTTAGCTTATATCCCGGCTACATGGGCTATATCCCTACTGGCACACCCACTATTGGGCCTGTTCTGTAAAATATGCCATAAAATATTTGCTTGCCCTTTGCATTTTCGTTAGTAAACTGACGGGTATCACAACTATTGCTCACCATCAAGATTCCGCCACACAGTCGCCAGGAAGTAGATATGAAAGCCAAGCCACTCACTGTAGGCCCCATAGTGGGCCATACTGCGCACAACTTAGTCAGAATTTTTGGCCGAGCAAAGTTTCGCAAAGAGGATGGTAAACCCAGGCGCGCCCATGGCGTTATTCGCTACCGCCAAGTTGACAGTGCTAGCTTTTCCAAGCCGCTGTATTTTAAAATGAACCCAAATTTTGATATGACTGGGGTTGCCGTGTTAACCAATCTCATGCCGGAAACAGACTATCACTACCAAATGGCCTGGTTTTTCTCCGATGTAGATTCTAAGCAGGTGGATGTCTCAACTACTTTAGATTGGCGCGAAATCGAAACTTACCAAATTCGCACAGCCTCGAACGATGAGGCGAAAACTCGGAATATTGTTTTGGGTTCCTGCCGCTATGCCTTGAGAATTTTTGGTGCTACATGGTTTGATGACCGTGGCGACAAAACATTTAAAAGTATTCTGCAGAAGAAAGACAGCGACGGCGTGGATCAACTTATAATGTGTGGCGATCAAATTTATGCCGATGACTTAAATATCCTATCGGCAGATCAAAGCTTGGATGAATATAACCGACGCTATCGCGAGGTATTTAGCTCAGAACATTTACGCAGCTTAATGGCCCGCGTGCCCACCTATATGACCTTGGATGACCACGAAATTGAAAACGATTGGCCAAAGAGCGCCTCTAAAAAAGACTGGGTAACAAAGTTTCCGGCCGCCATTCACGCTTATACCACTTATCAAGCCAGCCACAGCCCCTTGTTTCAAATTAAAAAGGGGCGCTTAGACGGCACGCCCACCCATCTTTGGTACAACTACGAAGATGGGTGCTGCGAGGTCTTTGTTTGCGACACCCGCACCGAGCGATGCCTTGATGAGGGCGAGCGAGAAATCATCGGGCCGAGACAAATGAAAGCACTTTTGCAATGGCTTAATAATGGCAACGGCAGAGTAAAGTGCATTGTATCGAGCGTTCCTTTTTATGAGTCAGAATCAGACGACAAATGGCATGGGCATATTCGGCAAAGAGACCAGCTATTTGAGTTTATTCGAGAAAACGCCTTAAAACGTGTTGTAATGATGGCAGGAGATGTCCACGCCTGTATGAGCTCACAGTTGCACCTGGGCAATGACGTGAAAATTACATCGGTGGTGTCTTCGGCCTTCTTTTGGCCCTACCCTCACCCCAGACGCCGCAGCTTTAAGCTAAGTGGTAAGCTTAAAACCAACACTGACCAAACCTATAATGTAAGCAACCCCAGTAAGGTTTATCCTACCGATGCTTTTGCTCACTTAAAAATCACCACAAAAAGTATTGACGTAACCTTTGTTTCCCGAAAAGGGAAAAAGCTCGGCGGCAAGAAGTATGTATATTAAACTTCGGGATGTACGCAAAATGTCTACCCGTTTTGACTTGATCTAAGCCCCGCATATACCCGACCAAAGCTGGCACGGATATTTTGGGGATATGGCTGCCAGTTTACCGACGAAAAAATTATCGCGCCAATTTAACACTCAATTTATTTTTATGCGGTTTATTAAGCTTTTGACCATTCAATTCGATATATTTATACGTAAAGTGCGATGCGAAAATAACTAAAGCCACAATTAAAATTACTGCTACTGTATTAATAATGCCGCCACCCAATGTTGCGTATTCAACTGTATCGTTAAGCAAGATAATTTCAATGTTAAACACCTTTTCAATAGCTTTAAATAAAGCCACAAGGTATAGCAATATAACTGCATGCACCATATATATGGAATACGATAACATTCCTAGATATTGAAGCAGCTTGCATTTAAGCACCTTTGATACCACACCGGACTCGAACGCAAAAAACAGCACGGTAAACAAAAATAGAATTGAACAAAGAAACGCTTTATTCGGCATGTTTAATTGAACTGCAACAACCACAATAACAATTAAAGCCAACTCCACCAAACTACCAACAAAATGCGACGGCTTAAAACCGGCCATTCTTTTGTAGCATATATAGGCAACTGTACCGCCAAAGAAGCAGGATAAACCACGCAAAACGAACTCTACTAAAATGTCCGAACCTGAATAAACCAGAATAAACGATATTATAGAAATTATTGACCACGATATAAATTTATATGATTTAAAAAGCACTATGGACACAAAAAGAATCGCATACATATAAAACTCTATACTAATGCTCCAGGAAGGCCCATTGTAACTAAAATGCTCGGTATATGGAGTCCAAGCTTGAATTAACATCAGATTTGGTATTATTTCACCGAAAGCAAACCTACCGGAAAATGGCTCCACACCAAAGCTAAACCCACCGTATTTATTAGCAAAAAATTTTATACACTGAAAAATAAAAGCAAAAACAAACATAGCAAAATGCAAGGGATACAAGCGAAAGAACCTCGCCCTCATAAAGGATTTAAAGTCTAATTGCCTTTTAAATCCATAGCTATGGGCTAACACAAAACCACTCAAAACGAAAAAAAACTCGACCAATACGCCTGAGCCTCTAAAAAAACTCAACTCAGTTATAGAGCCAACCCAGTGCATATGAAAAATAACAACTGATAAAGCACACAAGCCCCTAAATGCATCTAATGCTTCAAACCGTTTTTTGATCATTGATACCACTGCCTAACACAAGCTCCAATTAATATACCCAAAACACTTGAGATTTAGGCCTCATGAGCACGCGCCTAAGTGCCCTTGGCGGTGTTGCTCCGCCTTAAATAGAATGGCTATTCTGCGTTGTCTCGGCAATTGCTCCTGCATTGCCCTAATACCTCACATCCCTGTGCATATCGGCAATTGCTCCT